>CAKTWE010000023.1 GCA_934630385.1 uncultured Collinsella sp. | reverse complement strand
TTCCGCAGGACGGAGGAAGCCCCGCAGCGCGCAGCGCGCAGCGGGGCTTCCGACATGTCCGAGGACGTTCTGAGAGATAGGCCCTTTTTCCGTTTCCGGACGGCCCGGTGGGATCAGAGTACCCTTGCTGTTACTCTGCTTTGCCCACAGAGTTGAGGTTGGTCATGCGGATCTTAACCAGCTCGGTGATCTCACGCATGCCCTCCTTGGCCGGCTTCTTGGGATCGAAGCAGGCGGGGTTCTCGGCCATGTAGGCCATGAAGCCCTTGGTGAAGGCCTGACGCAGCTCGGTGGCGTAGTTAACCTTGCAGATGCCGTTCTTCACAGCCTCGGCAACCTGCTCATCGGGCACACCGGAGGTGCCGTGCAGAACCAGCGGCACGTCGACGGCGTCGCGGATGGCCTTGACCACGGACTGCTCGATGTGCGGATCGCTCGTGTACACACCGTGGCTGGTGCCAACGCCAATGGCCAGCGAGGTGCAGCCGGTGCGCTCGACGAACTCCTTGGCCTCGGCCGGATCGGTGTAGGGGCTCTCGCCCTCAACCGCGGGACCGTCGTCCTCCTTGCCGCCAACCTTGC
The DNA here is from genome assembly GCA_934630385.1 of uncultured Collinsella sp. Classification (GTDB taxonomy): domain Bacteria; phylum Actinomycetota; class Coriobacteriia; order Coriobacteriales; family Coriobacteriaceae; genus Collinsella. Next base: position 25,521 of record CAKTWE010000023.1, on the reverse strand, counting down.
CAAGCTCAGCCTCGACGGGCACGCCCATGGCGCGGCCAGCGTCGGCGACGGACTTGGTCAGGGCAATGTTGTCCTCGAAGGACTCGTGCGAACCGTCGATCATGACGGAGGTGTAGCCCGTGCGGAAAGCCTGCATGCAGCGGTCATAGCCATCGCCGTGATCGAGGTGCAGGGCGACGGGCACGGAAGCGCGCTCGGCGGCAGCCTTGACCATGCCGTAGAAGTAGTCCAGACCAGCGGTCTTGATGGTGCCCGGGGTGGTCTGCATGATGACGGGGGACTTGGTCTCCTCGGCAGCGGCCAGAACGGCCATAACAAACTCGAGGTTCTCGACGTTGAACGCGCCAACGGCGTAATGGCCGGCCTGAGCGTCCTTGAGCATCTTTTCGGTGGTAACAAGTGCCATGAGCGTTTGCTCCTCTCCCTCGCCCGCATCTGGACATCGGGCGTAGTTGTTCACAAGGCGTTTTACCTTGCGTTTTGCTGCGCTCATTGTATGAAATTCAGCGGCTTTGCACGTGTGAGATATTGAGCTCATGCAGGTCAATACAGTCGTTTTTGAAAAGTAAACGGAAGGAATTTGAGCCGAGCGGACATGTTCGATATTGAATTTTGGGCGTTCAGCGTCTTTCTTTTATAGAAAAGATAAGTAATCGAAAGGCGTTTTCTTACTTTAAAAGAAAATGAACGAAAATAGAGTCAACACAATTCCTGCAAATTTGGCCGAGAATGGAGCAGCCATGGCCCATGCGACAACCCGAGCCTTCGCCGATGAGCGTCGTGCCGCCATCATGGAGATGCTCGAGCATAACGCCTCGGTGCAGGTGGCAGAAATTGCCCAGACCTTTGGCGTGTCCTCTGTCACCGCTCGCGCCGACCTAGACGCGCTCGCCGAGTCCGGCAAGCTGCGCCGCACGCATGGTGGCGCTGTGTCGCTCCAGAAGCGACTGACCGTATCCACCCAGGATCGCCGTATCAACGTCAATGTCGCCGCCAAGCAGGCCATCGCGCAAAGCGCCATCGAGCTCGTCAATGACGGCGACACGCTGCTCGTCGACTCGGGCACCACGGCGCTCGAGTTTGTCCGGCTCCTCGACCAGCGCGATGGCATCACCGTCATCACGGCCGACATTACCATTGCCGATTACATCGACGAGAGCATGCCCTCGGTCGATGTCGTCATGCTGGGCGGGGCACTGCGCAAAGGTCATCGCTATCTGTACGGACCGCTCACCATGCAGGCGCTCCAAATGGTCCATGCCGACCTTGCGGTCATGTGCCCCGGCGCTTTTGTTCCCGGCTGCGGCTTTACGACCGACTTTCCGCAGATGGCCGAGACCAAAACAGCTATGATCTCCGCCGCCCGTCAAGGCGTTGCCCTCATGGACGCCAGCAAGGTCAACGGACGCGGCATGTACCGCTTTGCCGAGCTAATCGACGTCAACGCCATCGTGATGGACCGTGACCCCGATCACGCCGTCGCCACCTCAATCGCCGAGATCGTCGACAACGCCCGCCCAAATCTCCTCATCGCCGGCGCTTAAACAAAAACCACCACAAAGGTGCCTGTCCCCTTTGTGGTGGTTTGAGCGTTAAAAGTGAACGTGTCGTTACTTGGAGAGCTCGTCAGCGAGGGCCTCGATCTGAGCGCGCGAGGCGTCGTTGAGCGAACCCAGGACAGTCACCTTGTTCTGCGTCAGGGTGATGTCCTTCATGCCCTCGAGCTCCTTGGTCATAACCTTGGCAGCTGCAGGCGCCCAGGAACCGGCCTCGACAAGCGCCACGGTACGGTTCTGGTAGGCATGCTCGGCAAGCGTGTGGATAAAGGTGCTCATGAACGGGAAGATCTCGCCCTGATAGGTAATGGAAGCGAGTACCAGACGATCATAGCGGAACGCATCCTCAACGGCCTCGGCCATGTCGTCGCGAGCCAAGTCAAAGACGGAGACCTTCTGGCCGCGGGCCTCGAGCGCAGATGCGAGCTCCTCAACGGCAGCCTTCAGATGGCCGTACACGCTCGCGTAAGCAATGGTGATGCCCTCGTCCTCGGGCTGATAGCTCGACCAGGTGTTGTAGGTGTCGAGGTAGTAGCCCAGGTTCTCGGTCAGCACGGGGCCATGGAGCGGACAGATAACCTGGATGTCCAGATCGGCGGCCTTCTTGAGCACGGCCTGCACGAACTTGCCGAACTTACCGACGATGCCAAAGTAGTAACGGCGCGCCTCGCAGGCCCAACCCTCGGGATCCTCGATGTCGTTGGCGCCAAACTTGCCAAAGCCGTCGGCACTAAAGAGCACCTTGTCGGTGGCCTCGTAAGAGAACAGCACCTCGGGCCAGTGAACGTTGGGGGCGCCGACAAACGTCAGGCTGTGGCCGCCCAGGTCGAGCACGTCGCCCTCTTTGACGACCATCTTGCGCTCGGGATAATCGGTGCCAAAGTAGTTGACCATCATGCGGAAGGCCCCCATGCTGGCCACAATCTGCGCCTGGGGATAGCGCTCCATAAAGGCGGCGATGCCAGCGGAGTGATCGGGCTCCATATGGTGAACGACCAGGTAATCGGGCGTGCGACCGTCGAGCACGGCTTCGATGTTACCGAGCCACTCGTCGACAAAACCGCCGTCGACTGAATCGGCGACAGCGATCTTTTCGCCCAAGATAACGTAGCTGTTGTATGCCATACCGTTCTCGGACACATCGTACTGGCCCTCGAACAGGTCAATGTCGTGATCGTCGACGCCAACGTAGCGGATATCCTTGGTGATCTCCATCAGGCAAAGCCTCCTAGATAGACAAAAGAGCCCGTCTATCATAGCACTCGGCTGCATCCCAACAGCTATCTGCCGGCATCCTTACCGATTGTTATTGAAATGCGATAAATCGCCGTTTACCAGCACAAACTATGAGCGCGGTATCGCCGTGCTATGTCGAATGATGAGCTGGCCGGGAATACGAATGGCAACGGTTTTGCCCGCCGTACCCGCCTCGGGAACCGCATGCTCGAACACCTCGCGCCCACGCTGATGCAAGTCGAATCGAACGGTCGTGAGCTCGTTATGTGCGACAAAGTCGTCGAGCGAGTCATCGACGCCCACCACGCTCACGTCCTCGGGCACGCGCAGACCGCTATCACGCAGCGCGGCAATGGCGCCGTTTGCCATCTGGTCGTTTGCCGCGTAAATCGCCGTCATGGTGCGGTCGTGCTCGGCCAGATATCTGCCGGCCTCGTAACCGCTGTTGGCAGACCAATCGCCCTCGAGCGGCGCCTGCGGCTTAATGTGCCTACGCTCGAGCGCATCCTGCCAACCGGCGCGACGAAACTGATCATCGACCGAGAACGACGGGCCGCCAATATAGCGAATCTGATCGTGTCCCAGCTCAAACAGGTGATCCATAAGCAATAGCGAGCAGCCGTAATGATCAGAGTCAACTGTGGTCACGCGCGGATGCGCGTACATGGTAACGACGACCGTGCCAATGCCCGGCAGTGGATCAAACGTCTCAAAATCGGGCGCCATGCGACTCATGCCGATGATGATACCGTCCACGGGCAGCGCGGCCATACGACGCGTGGCCTCGGCAAGCGAAAACTCCTCGGTCTTGGACATCTCGACCAGCGTGATGGCGCAATGATGCTCGCGAGCAGCGCTGGCGATGCCGTCGATCATTGAGAGGTTGCCAAACTTGGTAACATCGTTGACGCATAGGCCAACCGAATGGTAACGACCGTCGCGCAGCGAGCGACCGGCATAGCTCGGACGAAAGCCAAGCTCTTGCATCGCGGCCTGCACGCGCTGGCGCGTCTGCTCGTTGACGTTAGGCAAGCCGTTGGCAACGCGCGAAACCGTCTGCTGCGAAACGCCAGCAGCGCGAGCGACGTCGGCCATGGAGACCGGACGCGTACCTGTATCGTTGGACGGGCGCCTTGCCACAGGATCACCTTCACCCTTGCGAGATCTGAATAGCGTGCATGCCGGCCCGGGCAGAAATACACCCCGCGCCGAGGCCTGCTATCGTCGGACGCATGTTAACGTACTCTACTTTTTCTATCTGCATCTTTTCTGCTTTATAAGTCCATACGGCAGTACCGTTCACGGCTGTATTTCTACCGATTACCAGATTCTCAAAAAGTGACAAGCGATGTGTTATGAGTACGTTAACATAGCCCGTAACGTGCGGCATCGTGAACACGTGATTCATGCCGCTTCAAGTTGTTAACGTACTCATAACGACGCAAAACTCACCCGTGCGCGCCAAGGAAAGGACTCCCATGACCGCCCCCGACGAAAAGACACTCGCCACGCTCACCAAGCTGTTTGAGGAGGAGTTTGGCCCCATCGGCGACCGCAAGGTGCTCTACGTGCACGCGCCCGGCCGCTCCGAGATCAGCGGCAATCACACCGACCACGAGGGTGGCCACGTTATCGCCGGCTCGCTCGATGTCGCCGTTGACGGCATCGCCGTGGCAACCGATTCCAACAAGATTCGCGTCGCCGACGAGGGCTATCCTACGTTTGAGATCACGCTAGACACGGTAGACATTCAGGAGTCCGAGAAGGGCACGTCCGCAAGCCTCGTGCGCGGTATGGCCCATGAGGTCGCAGCGCTTGGTGTTGAGCCCAAGGGCTTCGACTTCGCCTTCACCTGCTCCGCCCCCTCGGGCGGTGGCCTTTCCAGCTCTGCTGCCGTCGAGGCCGCGTACGGCCGTGCCATGGAGACGCTCTGGGGCGCGCCCGCCATTGAACCCGTCGCACTCGCCCAGATGAGCCAGCGCACCGAGAACAACTACTACGGCAAGCCCTGCGGTCTGATGGACCAAGCTGCCGTGTGCCTGGGCGGCCTCGCCTACATGGACTTTGAGGACCAGGCTCAGCCTAAGACCCAGAAACTCGAGCTCAACTTTGAGGATCACGGCTACGCGCTCGTGCTCGTCAAGGTCGGCGCCGACCATGTGGCAGCCACCGACGACTACGCCGCTGTTCCGCGCGAGATGCAGGACGTCGCCGCCGAGTTTGGCAAGGCACGCCTGTGCGAGGTAAACGTGGCGGACTTTGACGCCAAGCTCCCCGAGCTGCGCGCCAAGCTGGGCGACCGCGCCTGCCTGCGCGCCGTTCATTACTGGTACGAGAACGGCCTGGTCGATAAGCGCTGGGCGGCCCTGAACGCCGGCGATATTGACCAGTTCCTGGTCCTGACGCGTGAGTCCGGCGCCAGCTCCGCCATGTACCTGCAGAATGTTGTTGCCAAACTGGGTTCCGAGCAGCCTTCCATGTACGCGCTTGCTCTTGCCGAGCATGTGCTCGACGGCCGTGGCGCCGTTCGTATCCACGGCGGCGGCTTTGGCGGTACCATCCAGGCCTTCGTGCCGCTCGAGCTGGTCGACACCTTCATTGCCAAGATGAACGGCTGGCTTGGCGAGGGCTCTGCCCGCCACTACGCGATTTCTGACAAGGGGGCTTACGCGGCATGGCTGTAATGACTGATGTGCGCGAGGCCGCGCAGGGCCTCATCGAATATGCCATCCACCGATCGATGATCGGCCAGGACGATCGCATCTGGGCATACAACACCGTTCTCGAGTGCATCGGCGCTACGGGCCCGGCACTCGACATGGCCTGGGCACTCCAGGTTGAGAAACTCTCGCTCTTGCACCCCGATACCCTGCCCGACTTTGACCTTGAAGGCACGCTTGCCGCGCTTGCCGAGACTGCCGTTGCCAACGGTGCTGCCGAGGACACGGCGTCGGGCCGCGATCGCATCGCCATGCGCATCATGGGCGCGCTCATGCCGAGGCCTTCGGTTGTAAACGAGGAATTCAATGGGCGTATGGGCGTCAACGAGCCCCGTGCCGCGACCGACTGGTTCTACGGCCTGTGCTGCGACGCCGGCTACGTGCGCCGTGCCGCCATCGCGCGCAACATCAAATGGAGCACCCCCACCAACTGGGGCGATCTTGAGATCACCATCAACCTGTCCAAGCCCGAGAAGGACCCGCGCGATATCGCCGCGGCAGGTGCAGCTAAGAACACGGACGAGAAGTATCCCGCCTGCCAGCTCTGCATCGAAAACGAGGGCTATCCCGGACGCTCCGCCGCAGCCGACGGCGGAGCTCACCCCGCCCGCCAGAATCTGCGCGTTATCCCCATCCAGCTCGACGGCGAGCGCTGGGGCTTCCAGTACAGCCCGTACGCGTACTTTAACGAGCACTGCATTGCCATGAGCTCCGAGCATCGTCCGATGCACGTCGACCGCAAGGGCCTGACCTGCCTGCTCGACTTTGTGGACCTGTTCCCGCATTACTTCATCGGCTCCAACGCCGACCTGCCCATCGTGGGCGGCTCGATCTTGTCGCACGACCACTTCCAGGGCGGCGCACACGAGTTCCCCATGATGCACGCCGCCGAGGTCTCGCAGTTTAGCGTGCCCGGTTTTGACCAGGTCAGCGGTAGCGTGCTGCAGTGGCCGCTCTCGGTGCTGCGCCTGCGCTCGCATGACCGCGCTCAGCTGCTCGGCGCTGCCGAAAAGATTATCCTCGCCTGGCGCGAGTGGACCGATGAGTCTGTTGGCGTCATCGCGCACACAGCCGACGGCGTGGCGCACAACACCGTGACGCCCGTCATCCGCCGCGTCGACTCCCGCGGCAACGCCGGCGGCGAGATCTACGAGGCCTACCTGGCGCTTCGCTGCAACATCACGACCAACGAGCATCCGCTGGGCGTGTTCCACCCGCATGCCGAGTATCACCACATTAAGAAGGAGAACATCGGCCTGATCGAGGTCATGGGCCTGGCGATTTTGCCGCCGCGCTTGGTTCCCGAACTCGGCGCTGTCCGCGAGCACCTGCTGGCGGCCAAGGCCGATGCCAGCTACGATCTCGCCGGTGCGCTCGAGGGCGATGATCTTTGCCGCAGCCACGCTGCATGGGCCGAGGACGTTTTTGCCCGCCGCGCCGACGAGCTTACGGCCGACAACGCCATCGATATCCTGCACGAGGAGGTCGGCGTGGTGTTTGGCCACGTACTCGACAACGCCGGCGTCTTTAAATGGGACGAGGCAGGACGCGCCGCCCAACAGCGCTTTATCGACTCACTGTAATGATCCCTTGGGGACGGAGAAAAACGGACTATTTCGTCTTCAAGACAACGGCGCCCGCCGGCAACATCGCCGACGGGCGCCGTTTTTTGAGTGCAGTCATTGGGGACGTTCTTAAACGACCAGTCATTAAAGAGCGTCCCCAATGACTACGTCGATGTTTTGGCAACGACAGCGAAAACCCGCCAGAGCGAGCAAGGTGCCTTGAAACGAGGCGGCATTGACCTTCTGGTCATGCCGCCGAAGTTGAAAGGCAGATTGCCGCTCTGGCGGGTTTGCAGCGTCGAGCCGTTACGCGGTTTGGCAAAACCGCGTAACCTTAGAGCTCAGTTACCTCAACGCTGTTGTAGATCTCGTCCCAGCGGTCCATGACCAGGTGGCCGGTCTTGGGATCCATGGCGTTGAGCTTGCCGCAGGTATTGGCGGTCTTGAGCACCGTGACGTCGTCGGCACCAGCAGCAATGGCATGCGCAAAGCCGGCGATGGTCGAGTCACCGGAACCCGTCGCGTTCACAGCCGCAATCGCGGGCGTCTTGGCGCGGAACGCGCGGCCCTCATGGAAGCCCACCGAACCGGCAGCACCCATCGAAACGACAACCCAGGGAATACCGGCAAAGCGGCCATCGGAGGCAAGCGCCTCGCGCAGGGCATCGACATCATCGGTCGTAAAGGACGTACCCAGCAGGCCGTTAATCTCGGTCAGGTTGGGCTTTACGAGCTCAGGCTTAGCGTCGGACTCCAGCGCGGCCTCCAGCGATGCACCCGAAGTGTCGAGCAGCACCTTGGCGCCCGCCTCCTCGGCAATCTTGACGAGCTCGGCATAGTAGCCGGCATCGACGCCGCGCGGCAGCGAACCCGAAAGCGTCACGACGTCCGCCTTCGCTGCAAGCTCGGCGAACTTGGCCGTAAAGGCCTCGAGCTCAGCAGGCGCAATCTGCGGACCGCTCTCCAGCAGCTCGGTCTGATTACCCTCGTGCAGAATATTCAGGCAAATGCGCGTCTCACCGGCAATGGGCACAAAGTCATTCTTGACGCCATCGGCATCCATGAGCTCGGCCATATAGGCACCCATGTGACCGCCAAGCAGGCCGGTCGCGAGCACGTCGTCACCCAGCTGCAGCAACACGCGGCTCACGTTGAGGCCCTTGCCGCCAGCGGTCTTTTCGGGCGTCACGCGGTTCACGTCGTCGATGATCAGCTTGTCGAGCTGATAGCGCGTATCGATCGACGGGTTCATGGTAACGGTCAGAATCATATTGAACTCCTGTTCCGGGGCGGCATGGCCCACCCCAAACATACGATAGCTCGTTAAAGGATCTCGATCTCAAAACCGCGGGTGACGGTCTCCCCCGGCTTGGCAACCAGGCAGCCACGCTTGTGCTCGAGGATATCATCCTCGTCGGAGCAGGTGGACAGGCCGCCCCACGGTTCCACGGCCACAAAGTCGCCCTCGGGCTTGCTCCACACAATCAGGTATGGCATATCGGGGAACGTCAGGCGCACGCCCTTGTCCCCGGTTTTCTTGGTCAGCGTAACCACGCGGCTGTCGAGCACGTCAAAGATGGTCTCCGCGAAGTCGAAGAGTTCGTGGGTCAGCGGCAGGTCGTGGCCAATCATCGGGTTTTTGCTGCGATGCTCAACATCAATCAGGCCCGTCGAGGGAACGGCAGTACAGAGCTCGTCGGCCTCACGCTGATCAAAACGAAGTTCATAGTCGTCATAGGACTCGCCCTCGTCGAGCGGGCACTTAAAGCCGGGGTGGCCACCCACAAAGAATGGCATATCCTCGGTGCCCTCATTGGTCACCTCGTACGACACGGCCACCTTAGCCGCATCGATCGTGTAGCGCGCGACGATCTTAAACGGATACGGATACTGCTCGAGCAGTTCGGCATGGTCGGCAGAGCTTAGGCTCAGCGCAACCATGTTGTCGCCCTGCTCCTCGAGCTTCCACTCCTGCTTGCGGGCAAAGCCGTGGCGGGCAAGCTTGACCTCGCGGCCGCCCATGGTCATCGCGCGGCCGTTACGAAGGCCGCCGCAAATCGGAAAGCAAATGGGCGCCTGGCCCGACCAGACCGAAGGATCGCCCTGCCACAGGTACTCGCGACCGTTGGCTTTAATCGAAGTGAACGATCCGCCAGCCGTGCTCAGTGCCACACGAACAGAACCGTTATCAAGAACAAACTCCATAGGAGCCTTCCCTTTCGTACGCCAGCCCGCCGAGTCAGTGGGGCTGATAGAAAACCGGCTCGCGCCCCCTCACAGAAACGCGAGCCGTCAATTGAAAAGCTGCAGAATGCCGGGTACCGCCAAAACGAAGCACTCAAGCCAAGCAAGCAAACGTGTTATCGGAGCAGCTTGCCATACCAGAACGCTACGCAACAACAGCGGTAACCCTGCAGGTACCCCCAACGTCAGCGAGCGACGCTCAGGTGCCCCAGGTCGCCGCGAAAGAGGAGCGACGCGTACTTTATGTACGCGAACAACGGTTTGAGCGGCGAGATGGGGTGCCTGAACGCCGCGCAGCGTCGACCCGTTACGCGGTTTGGCAAAACCGCGTAACCCCACTAGTCGTGGTATTCGCCACGGTCCCACTTCTCGAGGAACTCGTCAAAGAAGTGCGGGTCAGCCTGAGCCTCGGCGTCGGCCTTATTGCAGGCGTCGATCTTGGCGATCAGGGCGTCGTGCTCGGGAGTCTTCTCGTAGGGCTCCTCCAGGAAGGCAAGCATGATATCGGCCATCAGGAACTCGCCGGTGATCTTGCCGCCAAAGCCCACGATGTTGGCGTTGAGCTCGCGACGGGCATACAGGGCAGAGGTCATGTCGCGAACCAGGGCGCAGCGGGCGCCGGGAACCTTGTTGACGGCGTTGGTGATGCCGATGCCGGTGCCGCACAGGGCCACTCCAAAGTCGGCCTTGCCGCTGGCAACGGCCTCGCCCACGGCCTTGCCGTAGATGGGATAGTGCGTACGGGTGTGGCTGTAGGTGCCGCAGTCGAGCACCTTGTAGCCAGCCTGCTCCAGGCGGTCGGCCAGATAGATCTTCTCGTCCGTAACGATATGGTCGCAACCGATTGCGATGGTCTTCTTCATCAGAACGTCCTTTCGTCTGAATTCACAAGTTGAGGTAGAAGTTCGAGTTCTCGGTGGCTCTCGTTAGGCCATCTTGTTGAGCATGTCGACACGGATCTGGTGACGGCCGCCGGCGTACTGGGCGCGCAGGAACTCGCGGGCGATCTTCTTGGCGACCTCGGTGCCCACAACGCCCGGGCCCATGGTGACCATGCGCGAGCCGTTGTGCTCGCGGGTCATGTAGGCGGAACGCTCGTCGGAAATGTTGGCGACGACCATGCCCTTGATCTTGACGGCGGCCATATAGGAGCCGACGCCGTACTTATCGAATGCGAAGCCCTGGGAATCCTTGTGCTCCAGCAGGTCCTTGGCAACGGCGGTCGCGGAATCGACAAAGTCCGCGGTAGGGGTCTCGGAATAGTCGACGACCTCGTGACCGTCGGCGATGAGCATCTCCTTGATGGACTCCTTCATCGACATACCGTCGGCATCGGAAGCGATTACAACCCTCATGACATCCTCCTTGAGAGATACGCAGGTGCGTAGTTTCTGTTTGGAAGTGTTGAATCGCGTTCAGGTCCGGGCATCTGAATGTGCGGTTCTTCACTGTTCATGTTTATTTGAACACATTCGAACATCGACTGCAACCATTATTTGTTTATCTTTGTTCTTTTTTGAACAAATACCGTTTACGGATGATTGCTGACCGCTTGGGCCCGGCGCAGACGTAGCGACCACGTGTTCAACAAACAAAAGGGCGGCCGAGAGCGTGTCTCGGCCGCCCTTCGGCGGTATTCCCCGGTATATACAGCTGTTTTAGCTACTCGGACTGCCCGCCCTTTTTGGCGTGCTTGGACGGAGCGCTCAAGAAACGACCCGTCAGATAGTTCGCCGGGCCGGAAACATCGATCCCCAGCAGCACGTGTCCTAGCCATAGGAACGCCACGAGCACCAGTAGAGGAATCACACACGAGGTCACGATCATCACGATGACGCCTTCGATGAGGTCGGTCACCTGCTGCACGATATCGTCGGTCATCTGCTTGGCACCACTGGTTACCGACGTGACCAGGCTCGAGGCCCCGTCAGTCAACTGCTCGAGCATGTTTTTGGACTCCGTGGCCTCGGATTTTTTCTTGTTCGATTTCGAGCTGGTCTCGGCTGACTTGTCCGTGGTGTCGGCAGCGTCCGCAGCCTTTTGCTCAGCTTGCTCAATACTTACGCGATACGTTTCGTCGACCTTCTGCGACACCCATACGCTCGCCGGCACGAGCGCCATGCCGATCACGGCAACCACCAGCACGCGTGTAGCCACGCGGCGCAAGACGGCGCTCGTGCTCCAGCGCCCGTGAATGCCGAGCGACACCGCAAAGAGCACCAATGCGAACGGAATTAAGATGCCCAAGCCAACCGACCATAAAATCGTGAGCAAATATTTCTCTAGGTAGAGCACGGCAAGCACGATACCAAGGTTGCCCGAAAGCTGTGCGAGCTGCTCGGCAACCGGCGTTCCCGTATCACCCGGCAGCGCGGTAATGCCCGCAGACAGCGCCACGCACGAGGCCGTGAGCGCCAAAACATTGCCCTTCTTTTGATCGATGACCTCGATGGTGGAGTCCCAAGTCTTGGTATCGGCAAAATGCGGGCGCGCGACAAAGCCCGACAGCAGCGCCAGCACCACGAGCGCAACGATAAAGCCAATCTGCAACTTTTTGTTTGCGCACACGACATCGGACAGGCTGGGCTGCAGCTCGGTTACCGTCGTATGCTCGGTTATCTGGACAGGACGCCCATGAGCCATCTCATACGCGTCTCTTTTTTGAATTGATCCGTTGTCCGGCATTTGGATACCTCCTCATTCCGGCCTGTGTTGCGGTGGAAAGTATACCCACCCATCGAAAAACCGAACGGCAAGACGAACGGAGCGCACTAAGACTGTCCCCAATGCCCAGTCGTTTAAGAACGTCCCCAATGACTATCTCCGGATGAGTTGCGGTGGAATAGGGATTGTTTTGCGCCCGCCGGCCCCTATTCAGTCCTTATTTCACCGCAACTTGGAGGAGGACAGAAAAAACCCTGCCGCGGATAGCGGCAGGGTTTTTGGAAGGGGACTTGGTTGTGAGGGTTCGTTAGGCGAGCTTGGCCTCGAGCTCAGCGATGCGCTTGTAGGCATCGATGGTAAAGCGGGTCTGCTTCTCCAAGATCATGGTGGTCATGAGGGTGTCCTGAGCGTGGGCCATGATGAAGGTCATCTCCATCTCGCCGCCGCCGGCCTCCTGCGAAAGCAGCTTGGTCTGCGTGTCGTGGGCACCGATGAGCGCATCGCTGGCATCCTTGTGCAGCTGCTCGGCCTTCTCAAAATCACCCTCGCGAGCAGCATCGAGCGCTGCAAGCAGATCAGTCTGGGCGTCACCCGCGTATGCGACGATCTCGAATCCAACCATCGAGATTTCTTCTTTGGTTGCCATATTGCGTTCCTTTCACATATGAACCAATGGAGAGCATCGCGTCCGGGCATACGCGCTGCGTTGTGTATGACAGAAACATTAACATTCAAACAAAACAGAACAATGCAAAACGCAATTTCGAGCTATGAACGGTCGATTTTCGCCCGTGAACGGTTTTTAAACCAATGCGAACAATATCGAACACAATTAGTGGCGACCCAAACAGGTCCACACCCTAGCGTACATCGCGCACCGTATCACCCTCTACGAGCATGCCGGGGATCAGCATGTGCTCCACGCCAGACGCAACCCCCTCGGCGCCGGCAATCTTGTCGACCGCCCACATGCCGACGCGCTTGTTGTCAAAGCGCACCGTGGTCAGGCGACGGTCGGGCACGATGTCGCCCAGGCTGTCATCAACACCCGCCACGCTCACGTCCTCGGGCACGCGCTTTCCGCGCGATTCGAGCCCGCGAATGCAGCCGTAGGCCATGGCATCGTTGGAAGCATAGATGGCAGTACAGGTCGGATCGTCCGCTAGAGCCTGACCGGCAGCATATCCGCTCTGTGCCGTCCAATCGCCACGGACGAGTCGCGGCGGCTCAATACCATGTGCGCGCAATGTCTCACGCCAGCCTTCCTCGCGCTGCATGCCCGAAAGCGAGCGCTCGGGGCATGAGATAAAGTGCACGGTCTTGTGCCCCTGCTCCAACAAGTACTCGACCACCTGGCGCGAGCAATCGAACTGGTCGTTATCGACCGTTGAACAGAGCGGGTGCTCCAGCATGGTAACGAGCACCGTCTGCATACCGGGCAGCGGCTCGAAGGTGCCAAAGTCCGCCGGCATGCGATTCATGATCACAACCATGCCATCCACCGGAAGTGCGCTCATGCGCGACGATGCACTCTCGAGGGTATACGGATGCCCGTCTACTTTAGTGAGAGTGATGGCATAGCCGTGTTTGTCGGCCGCAGCGGTAAAGCCCTCCATACGGTCGAGGTTGCCGGTGCCGGAAATGTTGAACATGGCGACACCGACGGTCTTAAACTTGCCGCGGCGCAGCGATCGACCGGCAAAATTGGGACGATACCCCAGCTCGCGCATGGCGGCACGCACGCGCTCCTTGGTCTCGGGGCGCACGCTGGGCGAATCGTGCACGGTGCGCGAGACCGTCTGCTCCGAGACGCCCGCGAGACGCGCCACGTCCTTAACGGAAACCGATTTTTTAACAGCGGCCATAGGTCGATCTTTCTATGTCAACGATGCCATTGGCGGCACCCTACGCAGTCAAATGAACGCCTTCAAGTATATCCAACACCTCCCCCACAATACGTTTACCACCCAAAACCTACCGTTCACCGACAATCTTGCTTCCCCGAACGGCTTTTGTCGCCCGAATGTTAACGTTGCCATTGCGCAAACACAGAGCCACCGGGCGGCTCAAACGTTTACGCATAAGGAATCGATGGTTCGCAGGCACAGGAACCACTGGTTCGCGTCTTTTTTTGTGTCGCAAAATGGCAACGTCAACATTTTGGCAACCGAACGCCAACAGCTACCATCGTTGCCAACCCACCGACTCTTAGGAGCATTGCATGGAGCAACTCATCGCCATCATCGAAAAGGGCCAGCCCTTTTTCAACGCGATCGCCCGCAACAAGTACCTCAAGGCGATCCGCGACGGCTTTATCTCCGTCATCCCCATCATCATCTTCTCGTCCATCTTCTGCCTGGTAGCCTCGGTCCCCAACATCTGGGGCTTCTACTGGCCCGATGACATCAACAACGCCCTGTGGAAGTGCTACAACTACTCCATGGGCATCCTGGCCATCGCCTGTGCCGCCACCACGGCCAAGCACTTCGCCGACGCCCAGAACCGCGACCTGCCCAAGAACAACCAGATCAACTTTATCTCGTGCATGTGCGCGGCCATCATCGGCTTCCTGCTCCTTTCGAGCGACACGATCGCCACGGACGCTGCCAGCGGCTTCAACACGACCTACCTTGGTTCCAAGGGCCTGCTGACCGCCTTTATCGCTGCGTTTGTGACCGGCATCATCTACAAGTTCTTCATTAAGCGCAACATCACCGTCAAGATGCCCGAGCAGGTTCCGCCCAACATCTCGCAGACCTTTAAGGACATCATCCCCTTCTCCGTCTGCATCACCGTCTTTTGGGTCTTTGACATCGTCTTCCGCGCTGCCTTTGGCTTCTGCTTTGCCCAGGGCGTCATCCAGGTGTTCCAGCCCCTGTTCACCGCTGCCGACGGCTACATCGGCCTCGCTGTAATCTACGGCGCCATGAGCCTCTTCTGGTTCGTGGGCGTCCACGGCCCTTCGATCGTCGAGCCCGCCATCGCCGCTGCTCTCGTTGCCAACATGACCGACAACCTGGCTGCGTTCCAGGCCGGCCAGCACGCTTCCGCTGTCCTGACCCAGGGTGCCCAGTACTTCGTCGTCTGCATGGGCGGCACCGGCGCCACGCTCGTCCTGGTCTTTATGTTCTGCTTCCTGGCCAAATCCCAGGAGATGCGTGCCGTCGGTAAGGCAGCCATCGTCCCCGTGTGCTTTGCTGTCAACGAGCCGCTGCTGTTCGCCGCGCCCATCGTGCTCAACCCCGTCTTCTTTGTCCCGTTTGTCTTTGCCCCGATCGCCAACATCTGGATCCTCAAGATCTTTATCGACTTCTTGGGCATGAACGGCTTTATGTACACCCTGCCTTGGACTGTCCCCGGCCCCATCGGCACCATCATGGGCTTGGGCTTCCAGCCGCTCGCCTTTGTGATGCTCGTCCTCATCTTGGTCGTTGACTTCGCGCTGTACTACCCGTTCTTCCGTGCCTATGACGCCCAGAAGTGCGCCGAGGAGGCCGAGATCTCCCAGGAGGAGCTCACCGCCAAGAACGCCGAGAAAGCCGCCAAGCTCAACGACGCCTTCCAGGGCAAGGCCGATGCCAAGAGCGTTGCCGCCGGCGCCGCGGCCGAGGCCGTGAATGCCGACGCCCCCACCGCTTCCGCAGCACCCGCCACCGAGGCTACGGCCACCAGCGACCTCAACGGCAAGCGCGTGCTCGTGCTCTGCCAGGGCGGCGGCACCTCGGGCCTGCTCGCCAACGCGCTGGCCAAGGCCGCCAAGGAGCGCGGCATTAACCTCGAAACCGCTGCCGAGGCATATGGCAACCACGTCGACATGCTCCCCGACTTTGATCTGGTCGTCCTGGCCCCGCAGGCCGCCAGCTACCTGGCCGACCTGCAGAAAGACTGCGAGCGTGTGGGCAACAAGTGCGTCGCCTGCCGCGGTAAGCAGTACATCGAGCTCTCCCAGAACGGCGACAAGTCTCTCGCCTTCGTCTCCGAGCAGCTTTCGAAGTAAGTAACGCCCAGGGCCAGCCGACCATCAACAGCCGGCTGGCCCTTCGATTTAGACGATTGGATCATCATGTCCGTTAACCCTGCTAGCGTCACCAACCCGCCTGCGCAGTTTCCCGAGGACTTTGTCTTTGGCGGCGCCACCGCTGCCTACCAGGTAGAGGGCGAGACCCGCACTCACGGTAAGGGCAAGGTTGCCTGGGACGACTTCCTGGAGGCCCAGGGGCGTTTCTCTCCCGATCCCGCTTCGGACTTCTACAACCAGTACCCCGTCGATCTGGAGCTGTGCGAGGAGTTCGGCATCAACGGCATTCGCCTCTCCATCGCCTGGAGCCGCATTTTCCCGAACGGCACCGGCGAGATCAACCCCGAGGGTGTCCAGTTCTACCACGACCTCTTCGCCGAGTGCCACGAGCACCACGTTGAGCCGTTTGTCACGCTGCATCACTTTGACACGCCGCTGCCCCTCTTTGAGAAGGGCGATTTCCTCAACCGCGAGGCCATCGACGCCTTTGTGGACTTTGCCACCTTCTGCTTTAAGGAGTACGCCGACCAGGTAACCTACTGGTTCACCTTTAACGAGATCTGGGCCGACGCCTCCAACACCTACATCGAGGGCACCTTCCCCGGCGGCGTCAAAGCTCATCTGGCCGAGGCCTTCCAGTGCGAGCACAACATGATGCTCGCCCACGCCAAGGCCGTGCTGGCCTTCCACAACGGCGGCTTTAAGGGCAAGATCGGCGTCATCCAGTCACTGGAGTTTAAGTACCCACTCAACGAGAATGACCCCGCCGACATCAAGGCCGCCAACAACGAGCACGTGCTGCAAAACCAGTTCCTGCTCGACGCTACCTTCCGCGGCGACTACGCGCCCGACACCCTCGAGTGCGCCAACCGTCTGGCTGCCGTCTCGGGCGGCACCATCGAAATCTTGGACGAGGACCTCGAGATTATGCGCGAAGCCGCGCTCTACAACGACTACCTGGGCGTTAACAACTACCAGTGCCGCTTCCTCAAGGCCTACGATGGCGAGAACGACCTGTACCACAACGGTACGGGCGAGAAGGGCACCGGCCGCTGGCGCGTTAAGGGTATTGGCGAGCATGTGAACAAGCCCGGCATCCCCACCACCGACTGGGACTGGATCATCTATCCCGAGGGTCTGTTCGATCTGCTCGTCTACATTAAGCAGCGCTACCCCAACTACAAGCAGATCTTCATCACCGAGAACGGCATGGGCTACAAGGACCCCTACAAGGATGGTTTTGTGGACGACCAGCCGCGCATCGACTACATCGAGCAGCACCTGCGCTGGCTGCTCAAGGCCATGGAGGTGGGCGTCAACGTGGGCGGCTACTTCCTGTGGAGCCTGCAGGATCAGTTCTCCTGGACCAATGGCTACAACAAGCGTTACGGCTTCTTCTACGTTGACTTTGAAACCCAGAAGCGCACGCCCAAGGCAAGCGCATACTGGTATAAGCACGTGGCGCAGACCCGTCGTCTGGACTAGCGGCTGACGGGATTACCCGCCCACATAACCTGTCCCCATTTCTCAGCCGGGGGCGGCACGTCACACGGCGCGCCGCCCCCGGCCTTTTTGTGCAGATCGGAAGCCGTTTATCTCAATCTGTAACATCTAGCCGAGTTTTTGGGTCCTAGTTGTTACAGATCGAGACAAACGCACGGGGCAGTTCCCTCAATCTAAATCTGTAACATCTAGCTGGTTATTTCACCCTTAACTGTTACAGATCGAGACAAACGGAATAGGCCAAGCCGAAAAATCTCGATCTGTAACATCTAGCAGGGATTTTCGGTCCTAGCTGTTACAGATCAAGATGAACGAGCCGAGCACGTCTACGCCCGCAGGTCCTTTACGCTGGAACGCTCGATCAGCGCGCCCGAGACGAGCGTGCGGCTTCTGGAGCTCGGGGCTTCCAGACCTGCGACGACCTCGTTAAGCGCACGGATGCCCAGCTCGCGGTGGCGAAACTTCACCGACGTCAGAATCGAGTTGGGAATGGTCTTGTAGAGCTCATCGTCGAAGCCGATCACGGACACGTCGTCGGGCACACTGAGCCCTTTGTCACGTAGAGCCATCATCACGCCGTTTGCCATGCAGTCGTTAGCAGCGAGGACCGCCGTGCAATCGGGTTTATCGGCAAGCACAAGTCCCGCGGCATAGCCACTATCCGCATTCCAATCGCCTTGCAGAGGCTCGGGCGGCTCAATGCCACGCGCCTCGAGTGCCGCACGCCAACCTTTCATACGGCATTGGCTCGACAGCGACTCTTTTTTACCAGAGACGAAGTACACGTTCTTGTGCCCGTGATTCAAGAAGTACTCGCATGCCATGCGCGCACCGCCCTCTTGGTCGTCACTGACGGTGGAACAGGTAGGATGCTCCATCGGTGTGATAATCACCGTCTTGAGGTCTTTCGGCGCCTCAAAGGTATCAAAGTCATCGACCATCTGACGCAGGTTGAAGATCATGCCATCAACAGGCAGCTGCGACATTCTGCGTGCCGCATCGGCAAGGGTCATCTTCTCCCCCGCCCGCTTTTTGATCATCGTGAGAGCAAAGCCTCGCTCTTCGGCGGCATCGGCGATTCCGTCGATCATGTCCACGGCACCGCCCGACAAGTGGAACAGCACGACGCCGATGCACCCGTAACGGCCCAACTTGAGCGAACGCGCGGCGAAGTTGGTTCGAAACCCGAGCGCCTCCATTGCCGAATGGACCTTATCGCGTGTCGACTCTCGCACGCTATCGGGCTCGTTGATCACGCGCGACACCGTCTTGAGAGAAACGCCCGCGGCAACTGCTACATCGTTCATTGAGACATTTTTCTTGTCCATCGTTGCCACTACTTCTCCAGTCGGTTTTGCATCGCTTGTTTTTTGTGTTCTAGCATACACTACCTGCCTGATTGATAAATCAACCGTTTATCGAACAATATCGACCGTTCACCCGTAAATCCTTGTTGCTCTTCCAAAAATGTCTTACGTTGTCATTAACGAATTGACAACGTTGTCATTTCGCAATGCCTTCCTTAAGCAGGAAGGTTTCCGGGCAGTCCTAACCATCCATCGACGACCAGTTCCATCCACATGCATTGCGCATCGAGCAGCAAAGGAGCTCTATGGACGCCATCGTAAAGATGCTCGAAAAGCATCAACCGTTCTTTGAGAAGATCTCGAGGAACATCTACCTCCAGGCCATTAAGGACGGATTCCTTGGGTGCATGCCCATCGTCCTCACCTCTTCGATCTTTCTACTGATTGCCACCCTTCCTGGCGTAGTTGGCATCACGCTGCCCCAGTCGCTCATCGACTGGTGCAACAAGCTGTACAACTTCACCATGGGCGTCATGGGCATCATGGTTGCCGGCACCACTGCCAAGAACTTTACGGCTTCCATGAACCGTCGCATGCCCGCCGGCAAAGTGCTCAACGACGGCTCCACCATGGTGGCCGCCCAGTGCAGCATGCTGCTGCTCGCTGTTACGCAGTTCACCACCAAGTTCAACGGCTCCGAACTTTCGGTCTTCGATTGCACCAGCATGGGTACGCGCGGTCTGTTCTCGGCCTATATCGCCGCGTTCATTACCGTGTGGATCTATAAGTTCTGCGTCTCGCGCGATCTGACCATTAAGCTGCCCAAGGAGGTCCCGGGCGCCATCGCTCAGAACTTCCGCGACATCATCCCCTTTGGCGGCGCCGTCATCATCTGCGGCATCATCGATGTCGTTGTGCGCAACCTCATGGGCGTTCCGTTCTCCGAGCTGCTTATCAAACTGCTCTCCCCGCTCTTTACCGCTGCAGAAACCTATCCTGGCCTTATCCTTATCCAGGCTGCCACCGCGTTCTTCTGGTTCATCGGCGTCCACGGCCCCTCGATCGTCCAGCCGGGCATCGACCCCATCCGTCTTGCCAACCAGGCCGAGAACCTGCAGGTTCTGCTGGCCGGTGGTCACCCCGCCCACTCCCTCACCTTTAACATGTCGCTCGTGGGTGAGTTCGGCGGCACCGGCGCCACGTTCATCGTGCCGCTTCTGCTGATTCTCTTTATGAAGTCCAAGCAGCTCAAAGCCGTCGGTAAGGCCTCGATTGTTCCTGTTGCCTTCGCCGTCAACGAACCGCTGCTCTTTGGCGCGCCGATGATCCTTAACCCCTACATGCTCATCCCCTTTGTTGCCGCCGGTTGCGTCAACGTGAGTGTTGCCAAGTTCTTTATCGATAACGTGGGCATGAACGGCTTCTCCTTCGTGGTGCCTTGGGCCACCCCCGCCCCCATCGGCATCTTCATCACCACGAACTTCCAGCTTATTGCCCTGGTATTTGTCGCAATCATTATCTTGCTGGACGCCATCATCTACCTGCCGTTCTTGAAGGCATACGATAAGCTGCTCTGCGACCAGGAGGCCGAGCGCGCCGCCGAGCTGGGTCTCGAGTCCAATGGCGCCGCTGTCATCGCCGCCAACGCCCCTGCACCCGCTGTCGAGCAGACTACCGCTTCCGTCGAGACGACCGATGCCGCCGCTGACAGCAAGCCTGTCGCCGATCAGCCCGAGCCCGCCGCCGACGCATCCGTCAAGAAGGATGTCGACGGTCTGAAGGTCCTCGTCCTGTGCGCCGGCGCCGGAACCTCTGCCATGCTTGCCAATGCCATCAAGGAAGGTGCCGCGCAGACCGGAGAGAACATCGCTTCCTCTGCCGGCGCTTATGGCCAGCACACTGCCATCATGGATCAGTACGACGTCATCGTGCTCGCCCCGCAGGTCCGTAGCTACTACAACGACATGAAGGCCGACACCGATCGCCTGGGCATTAAGCTGCTCGCCCCGCGCGGTAAGGAATATATCGACCTTACTCGCGACCCTGCTGGCGCCATCAAGTGGCTCCGCGAGAACCTCGACTAGTTTCTCCCCTGTTGGTGCCCGAATCCCCAGTTCGGGCACCTCTCCCTATTCGTATCCCACAGAAAGGATGACTCATGACCAACCCCATGCAGTTCCCCGACGGCTTTGTGTTTGGCGGCGCCACCGCCGCTTACCAGGTTGAGGGCGAGACCCGCACGCACGGCAAGGGCAAAGTGCCCTGGGACGATTTCCTGGCTGCCCAGGGTCGCTTCTCCCCCGATCCCGCAAGCGACTTCTACAACAAATATCCGGTCGATATCGACCTGTGCCAGCGCTTCGGCATCAACGGTATTCGCGTCTCCATCGCTTGGAGCCGTATCTTCCCCAGTGGCACCGGCGAGATTAACCCCGAGGGCGTCGCCTTCTATCACGAGCTTTTCGCCACCTGCAACAAAGCTGGCGTTATCCCCTATGTCACGCTCGACCACTTCGATACGCCCGAGGCCTTCTACCAGGACGGCGGCGAGGGCTTCTTGACGCGCACGACCATCGACGCCTTTGTCGAGTACGCCAAGTTCTGCTTTGCCGAGTTCACCGAGGTCAAGCACTGGTTTACCTTTAACGAGATTCCCGCAACCGCCGAGGGCAGCTTTATCGTCGGCAACTGGCCGCACGGCGAGAAGTACCGCCTGGACAAGGCCTTCCAGCTCATGCACAACATGATGGTGGCCCACGCCAAGGCTGTCGTCGCCTTCCATGAGGGCGGCTTTGAGGGCGAGATCGGCATTGTCCAGAACCTGGAGCCCAAGTATCCCCTCGACCCCAACAGTGCTGCCGACTGCGAGGCAGCCCGCATGGCCGACGTCATCAACAACCGCTGGGTACTCGACGCCACCTTCCGCGGCCACTATGCAGCCGACACCATGGAGGCTGCGACCAAGCTGGCCCATATCGCCGGCGGCGAGCTCGACGTCCGCGACGAGGACATCGCCGCGCTGACCGCCGCGCTCCCCTACAACGATTGCCTGGGCGTCAACACCTACAAGTGCCAGTTCCTGCGTGCCGCCGAGGGCGAAAACGACATCAACCACAATGGTACCGGCGACAAGGGCTCCTCGCGCTGGTTCCTCAAGGGCGTGGGCGAGTCATGCGTGCGCGAAGGCGTACCCACCACCGATTGGGACTGGA
Source organism: uncultured Collinsella sp. (assembly GCA_934630385.1). Taxonomy (GTDB): domain Bacteria; phylum Actinomycetota; class Coriobacteriia; order Coriobacteriales; family Coriobacteriaceae; genus Collinsella. The sequence continues at coordinate 3,496 of CAKTWE010000023.1, read as the reverse complement.
TCATCTATCCCGAGGGCCTCTACGACCTGCTGCTCCGCATTAAGAACGATTACCCCAACTACAAGAAGATCTACATCACCGAGAACGGCATGGGCTATAAGGACGACTTCGAGGACGGCTTTATCGACGACGCCCCTCGCATCGACTACATGCGTCAGCATCTCGCGTGGATCCTCAAGGCAATTGACGGCGGAGTAAACGTCGACGGTTACTTTGTGTGGTCGCTGCAGGACCAGTTCTCCTGGACCAACGGCTATAACAAGCGCTACGGCCTGTTCTACATCGACTTTGAGACCCAGCAGCGCTATCCCAAGGCCAGCGCATACTGGTACAAGAACGTCGCGGAGACCGGTCTGCTCATGGCCTAGTTTCCGCCGCATATCCCCCTGTCGGCCGTATGTGAGTCCCTCCACGGGATCGCATGCGGCCTTTTTGTTTTGGCTCGGCCCGAGCAGACCGTTTGTCTCGATCTGTAACATCTAGCAGGGATTTTCGGTCCTACCTGTTACAGATCAAGACAAACGAGCGGCCCGAACTTGAAGATCTCGATCTGTAACATCTAACCCGGTTTTCTACTCCCAACTGTTACAGATTGAGATAATTCGTCGACGCCGACGTTTTAATATACCGTGGTACAATTGTGTCCCAACGCAAAGGAGGTACCTATGCCCGCCTGTGTGCCTGTCCGTGACATGAAGGACACCGCTGCATTTACCGCGCTCGTTGAGTCTGAGCGCGACGTCACCGTAACCAAGAACGGCTACGAGGCCATGCACTGCATCAGCAATGACCAGTATCGCCTCATGCAAGACGAAATCGCCAAAGCCAAGCTGCTGTCTCGCATGATGTTGGCAGAAGATGAGATATCGCAAGGCGACTACAGCGACTACGACTCTTTCGCGGCTTCGATACGAGACAAATATGACCTATAACGTCGTAATCCTCAAAAGCGCGCGATATGAGTACGAGAGTATTGTCGGATACCTTGCTCAAATCCTCAAGAATCCGCGTGCAGCAGGCAATTTTGTCGCTGAGTTTGAATATCAGCTTGACCTGCTTCGCGAGCAGCCGCTTTTACGTCCCCTCTCGCACATGCAAGAGCTGGCGGCACGTAATTACCGATCGTTTCCCGTCAACAACTACGTGTGTCTATACAAGTTTGAGCACGAAACAATCTATATCGCCCACATCTTTCATCAGTCACAGGACTACGCCCGCCTGGTCTAGTTTGTAAGCTGAATGCTTAATCCAAGCACATTTGCACGTCATATTGAAGCGATAATCCCCGCGCGGCAGAGGGCAGAAGTATCGCCTGCAGCGATAGCTAGCAGATGACCTGCGTGTGCTCCTCGATGGCAGTGCGGTCCTCGGCGGTAATACCCGGCTCGCACACAACGGCATCCAAGCTGTCCAGGCGGCAAAAGGTATAGAAGTCGCGCTTGCCGATCTTGCTGGAGTCGGCGATCAGATAGCGCGAGTCTGCCTTGCTAAAAGCGAGCTGCTGGATACGGCCCTCATCCATGTTGGACGTAGACACATCGCCATCCAGAATGCCGTTGGCGCCGATAAACGCCGCATCGATGCCCAGCGCACGCAGGGTATCCTCGGCCGTTGGTCCCACAAAAGCGGCGGTGCGGCGACGGTACATACCGCCCACGAGGCACAGGTCGCAGTCCTCGCGCGCCTCGAGCAGATTAAACACCGAAAGCGAATTGGTCACGATACGCAGGCGAAACGCCGGCAGCATCGAGGCCATCTGCTCAACCGTAGTGCCCGTACCCAAAAAGATGGTCGAGCCCTCCTCGATAAGCTCCACAGCACGGCGCGCGATCTGCAGCTTTTCCTCGGCATGCTTAGTGCGCTTTTCGCTGTGCGAATACTCATGGCGCAACATAGCGTGTGGACGGCCCTGTGCACTGCGGGCTCCGCCGTGCACGCGCTCAATCTCACCCAGGCTCGCAAGCTCCTCAAGATCGCGGCGAATCGTCATATCCGAGACACCTAACGCATCTGAGATCTCCTTGACCGAAACCGTTCCCTGTTCCTCGAGCAGCTGCCGAACCTTATCCTGTCGCTCTGCCTTAATCACGATGAATCCTCGCCGTTCTTTGCGCGCATATCATTCAAACAGTAACGAACAAATTGTATCAGACTCGTGCGCCTCAAAAATGAACGCCCGCACAGCTCCAATCATCACTTTTTTGAGAAAAATACCCCCTGCTTTAGTGGGGTGTAGTGATAATCTTGCCTGTTCGCGCTACAGTTTGTCGGAAATACCTCGATGTTAGGAACCAAATGATCACTTCCGAGCTTTTCGGCACCGCGCCGTGCGGTACCCCCGTTCATCGTTACACCCTCAACGGGCCCGAGATCTGCGTTCGCATTATGGACTATGGCGCCACTGTGTTGGGCATCGATGTGCCCGACATTCCCGGCAACGTGCGCGATGTGGTGCTGGGCTTCGATAAGCTCGAGGATTACTTTGACAACCCCGCCTGCTTTGGCGCGACCATCGGCCCCGTGGCAAACCGCACCGCGGGCGCCACGATCACCATCGACAGTACGGACTGGCATATGCCGGCCAACGAAGGCGTCAACAACCTGCACAGCGATCTTGAGCACGGCCTGCACAAGCGCGTATGGGATGTTGAACTCGACGAGGTCCACAATGCCGTGCGCATGACCACCTCACTTGAGGATGGCGAGCTTGGTCTCCCCGGCAACCGCACCTTTACGGCCGTGTTTACCGTGACGCGCACCGGCGTCTTTCGCATTGAGTATGGCTGCGAGAGCGACCGCGCCACCTACGTGTCCATGACTAACCACACGTACTTTAACCTTGCCGGCCATAACGCCGGCATGGACTGCGAGCACTTCTTTGTTGCCAACGCTGCCCACTACTTGCCCATTAACGAGCAGAACATCCCCACCGGCGAGATTGCTCCGGTCGAGGGAACGCCGTTTGACTTTCGCGAGCTGCGCCCCGTCGCTCCCGGCATGGAGGCCGACGACCCGCAGATTAAGCAGACCCGTGGCTACGATCACTGTCTGTGCATCGATGGCTATCAGTACGGCCGTAATCTGCGCCGCGCGATGCACGTCGAGGAGATGTGGACCGGTCGTGAGCTGGACTACTACACCACCGCCCCGGGCGTGCAGCTCTACACCGGCAACTGGCTGGGCGACGAGCACGCCAAGGACGATGCCAACTATGGCTGGGGTGCCGGCTTTGCCCTCGAGGCAGAGATGTACCCCGACACGCCGCACCAGCCGCTGTTCCCGCAGGGCATTGTGGGCCCGGGTCACCCCTACAGCAATGTGATCGAGTACCACTTTATGAGGCACTAAACGCACGGCGCAACATATCGCACAGTAGCGCCCGCCGGCACCGCCGCCGACGGGCGTTTTTCTATCCAGTCGAACGCCCGGTCGTTCGCCGCATGGGTCGGCCTGACGCCCTCCGAGCACTCCAGCGGGGAGAGCGACCGCAGGGGCG
>CAKTWE010000022.1 GCA_934630385.1 uncultured Collinsella sp. | reverse complement strand
GAGGTGTGTGGTTTTGATTGCGGGTTGGCAGGAAGAGGCAATCCTGCTATCATTCATCGGGTTGCTTCACGGCAACAGGTTTTTATCACGCACGCGCGGCTACTTCATACCGTGGTGCCCGGGCTTTGGTAGCACATGTCCGGGTTGGTTTTGGAGGATGACCCCGCGCGGAGGCAAACCACAGGAGGTTTAACATGGCTACCAAGATTAATATCCGCACCCTGCTCGAGGCCGGCTGCCACTTCGGTCACCAGACCCGTCGCTGGAACCCCAAGATGAAGCCGTTCATCTTCGGTGAGCGCAACGGCATCTACATCCTCGACCTCAAGCAGACCATCCTTGACGCCGACCAGGCCTACACCTTCGTCAAGAACGTTGCCAAGGGCGGCAACGTGCTGTTCGTCGGCACCAAGAAGCAGGCTCAGGAGGCCGTCAAGAACGCCGCTGAGCGCGCCAACATGCCTTACATCAACCAGCGTTGGCTCGGCGGTATGCTGACCAACTTCGTCACCATCCGCTCCCGCATCAACCGCATGGAGGAGCTCGAGGCCATGGTCGAGGACGGCCGCATGGCAGTGCTGCCCAAGAAGGAGCAGGCAGTGCTCGGCAAGGAGCTCGCTAAGCTCCAGACCAACCTCGGTGGCGCCCGCGACATGAAGGGTCTGCCCCAGGCTCTGTTCGTCATCGACACCAAGCGCGAGGAGAACGCCATCAAGGAGGCCCAGCGCCTGAACATCCCCGTCGTCGCTCTGATCGACACCAACTCCGATCCCGACGAGGTCGAGTACGGCATCCCCTGCAACGATGACGCCATCTCCGCTGTCACCCTTATGTGCGAGCTCATGGCTGACGCCTGCCTCGCCGGCTCCGGCAAGGAGCAGGTCTCCGAGGCCGAGATGGCCGCTGAGCCCAAGGTCGAGTAAATCAGTCCTATTTAAGTCTTTTTCATCTCTTTGAAAGGAACCACAATGGCCCAGATTACCGCCGCTATGGTCAAGCAGCTCCGCGAGATGACCGACTCCCCGATGATGGAGTGCAAGAAGGCTCTCGTCGAGGCTGACGGCGACATGGACGCCGCTGTCGACGTTCTGCGCAAGAACGGCCTCGCCAAGGCTGCCAAGAAGGCTGGCCGCGAGACCAACGAGGGCGCTGTCGCCGCGTTCGTCTCCGAGGATGGCATGACCGGCGCTCTGCTCGAGCTCTCCTGTGAGACCGACTTCGTTGGCTCCAACGCCAAGTTCACCGGCTTTGCTTCCAAGGTCGCTGAGGTTGTCGCCACCACCGAGCCGGCCGATGTCGACGCTCTGCTCGAGAAGCCGATGGGCGAGGAGACCGTTTCCTCCGAGCTCACCGAGATGATTCACATCATGGGCGAGAACATGAAGATCTCCCGTTTCGCCGCCCGCAAGGCCGAGAACGGCGCCCTCGCTTCTTACATCCACATGGGTGGTAAGATTGGCGTCCTCGTCGAGTTTGCTTTCGAGAAGGCCGAGACCGCTCAGGCTGAGTCCTTCAAGACCTTTGCCCACGACGTTGCCCTTCAGGTTGCCGCTGTCGCCCCGATCTGCGCTACCCGCGATCAGGTTCCGGCCGAGACCGTCGAGCACGAGAAGCAGATCTACATGGCTCAGGCTGCCGAGTCCGGCAAGCCCGAGGCCATTCAGGAGAAGATGGCTGTTGGCCGTCTGGAGAAGTTCTACAAGCAGTCCGTGCTTACCGAGCAGGAGTTCATCAAGGACAGCTCCCTCACCATCAAGAAGTACGCTGAGCAGGTCTCCAAGGAGCTCGGCGATACCATTACCGTCGTTGCCTTCGACCGTCTGGTCCGTGGCGAGTAAATAAGCTCTTGTAGCTGGTAATGAGCAGGCTGTGGGTTTTACTCACAGCCTGCTTTTTCATGGCTCTGGGTAGAGCCTTTGATATCATATTGAAAGTCTAATTAAAGGAGGATCGCTTTGTCCGACATCCGATATAAACGCGTGCTTCTTAAGCTTTCCGGCGAAGCACTGATGGGCGATGGCCACTATGGTATCGACCCCAAGGTTACCGACCATCTTGCCAAGCAGGTCAAGGAGCTGCTCGCCGTTGGCCATGAGGTCGGCGTCGTTGTCGGCGGCGGCAATATTTTCCGCGGCATGGCCGGTGCTGCCGGTGGCATGGAGCGTGCTCAGGCCGATTACATGGGTATGCTGGCAACCGTTATGAACGCGCTTGCCCTTCAGGATGCTTTCGAGCATAACGATGTTCCTTGCCGCGTTATGAGCGCTATTCAGATGAACGAGATTTGCGAGCCCTATATTCGTCGTCGCGCCATCAACCACCTGTCCAAGGGCAATGTCGTTATCTTCGCCGCCGGCTCGGGCAATCCGTACTTTACGACTGACACCGCCGCGGCCCTTCGTGCCTGCGAGATCGGTGCGGAGATTCTGATTAAGGCCACCAAGGTCGACGGTATCTACGACAAGGATCCCGTCAAGTGCGCCGATGCCGTCCGCTTTGACAAGATCACCTATCACGAGGTGCTCGTCCGCGGCCTGCAGGTTATGGATTCCACGGCAACGGCCTTGTGCCAGGATAACCGTATGCCCATTTTGGTCCTCAACATCGATGGCGAGGACACCGTCAAGCGCGCGCTCGCGGGTGAGCCCGTCGGCACGCTCGTCTATCAGGAGGATTAAGCATGGCAGAGAACATCACCGCCCACATGGACAAGTCGCTCGAGTCCCTCAAGCATAACTTCTCCAAGGTTCGCACCGGCCGCGCCAGCGCCAACATTCTGTCCGACATCACCGTCGATTACTACGGCGTTCCCACGCCGGTCACGCAGGTTGCCGCCGTCAAGACCCCCGAGGCCCACATGCTGCTCATCGAGCCGTGGGACAAGGCGCTCATCAACGCCATCGTTAAGGCCATCAGCGCCTCCGAGCTGGGCATTACCCCCAACTCCGATGGTACCGTCGTACGCCTGCCGTTCCCGGCTCCCACCGAGGAGCGTCGTCGCGAGCTCGTCAAGGAGTGCCGCGAGTACGCCGAGCAGGCCAAGGTCTCTATCCGCAACATCCGTCGCGACTTCAACAATAAACTCGAGCGCGATGAGGAGCTTACCGAGGACGATGTTCGTCGCGAGCAGGCCAAGGTTCAGAAGCATACCGACGAGTATGTTGCCAAGGTCGAGGAGCTTCTGAAGGAAAAAGAAGCCGAGGTCATGGAGATCTAAGGTGCAATACGACGAGCATAAACTGGTCGAGTACTTTGCCGACGCCCCTGCGGGCGTCGGTTTTTCCGACCTTGACCTCAATAACATTCCGCGCCATATTTCGTGCATCATGGACGGTAACGGCCGTTGGGCCACGGCGCGCGGTCTTGCCCGCACCGAGGGTCATAAGGCCGGTATCGTCTCTCTGCGCGAGATTATTACCGCCTGTGTGCGCCTGGGCGTCGACGTGCTTTCGGCCTATGCGTTTTCTACCGAAAACTGGAATCGCCCGCAGCACGAGGTCAACGTCCTCATGCATTTGTTTGCCAAGACGTTTATCGACGAGCTGCCGTTGCTTAAGCGCGAAAACGTGCGCGTTGTGTTTTTGGGTGACATTTCTGCGTTGCCCAAGAAGACCCGTGATGTTTTTGAGCGCGGTCTTGCCGAGTGCGCCGACCATACCGGTATGACCCTGGCGCTCGCCGTTAACTATGGTGCCCGTGCCGAGATCACGCGCGCTGCCCGTCAGCTCGCCTTCGATGCGGCCGCCGGTAAGATTGACCCCGCCGCAATCGATGACGATATGGTGGCGTCCCACCTGTACACCGCCGGTCTTCCCGATCCCGAGCTCGTTATTCGCACCTCGGGCGAGCTGCGCCTTTCGAACTATCTGCTGTGGCAGGTCGCTTATGCCGAGTTTTATGTCACCGATACCTATTGGCCCGACTTCGATCGCTGGGGTCTTGTTAAGGCTATCTTGGCTTATCAGGGCCGCGACCGTAGGTTTGGTGGGCTGAGTAAGACCGAGGAGGCTTAATCGTGGCTGATCGTCCCAAGGCAACTGCTCCCAAGGCGCCTGCTTCTACGACACCTGTGCGCAGGGCCGCCGCTTCCAAGGCACCGGCTGCGAAGGGCGGCACCGGCTCATGGCTGGCTGGTTTTATTACCCGTGCCGCCGCCGGTATCGTTTACGCCGTCGTCTTTATCCTGTGTCTGGTTTTGGGTATCGTGCCTACGGCTATCTTTGTGTCCGTCATGAGTGGCTTGTGCTGCTATGAGTTCTTTCGCATGACGAAACTCGATGGCAAAGTGGCCAACGATCGCCTGGGCATCGCTGCCGCCGTGCTCTTTCCGCTCTCGGCGTTGGGCGACTCGATGCTGTTGAACGCCCTGCTTTTTGCTCTGATGCTTGCGGTGGGCATTTGGTATGTCTGGTCGCCGCGTACCCGCATATCCGATGTAGCCGTGACGCTCATGGGTCCCATCTACACCGGTTTTATGCTGTCGGCTATCGTGCTGCTGCGCGATGCCGTGCCCGGTTTTGCCGGCGCCCTGCTTTCGGTGGGTGTCTGCGCGTCTCTCTGGGTCTCCGATTCGTTCGCCTATATCGTGGGTAGTCGTATCGGTAAGCACAAGATGGTCCCCAAGATTTCTCCCAAAAAGAGCTGGGAAGGCTTTTTCGGCGGCATCTTGGGCTCGGTGCTCATCTGGCTCATCCTGTGGGCGACGCATTTCTATAAGCTGAGCTTGCCCTATGCGCTGCTGTGCGGCGTGGTCGTGTCCATCCTGGGCGTTATCGGCGACCTCATCGAGTCGCGCATCAAGCGTGGCGTGGGCGTCAAGGATTCCGGCAACCTTATCCCGGGCCATGGCGGCATGCTCGACCGTAGCGACTCGCTTATCTTTGGCTGCATTACCGCGCAGCTGCTTTTGATGATCGGAGGCGTGCTGTAATGTCATTCCAGACGACGTATTGCCCCGATGGGCGCCTTCGCGTTGCTATCCTGGGTTGTACGGGTTCTATCGGCACGCAGGCACTCGATGTGTGCCGTCAGCATGCCGATCGGCTGCAGGTTACGGCGCTGTCCGTTAATTCCAGTACCTCGGAGCTCGTTGCCGCCGCCCGCGAGTTCTCGGTTTCGGCCGTTGCCGTGGCCGATGTCGTTCATGGCGATGACGCCGTGCTTCAGGAGCTGCCCGAGGGCACGGAGCTCGGTGTTGGTGCGCAGGCGGTATGTGATCTTGCTCGTCGCGACGATGTTGACTGCGTGCTTGTTGCCATTGTGGGCGCTGCCGGGCTCGAAGCGAGCTATGCGGCCCTGACCTCGAACAAGCGTCTTGCACTTGCTAACAAGGAGTCCCTCGTTGTCGGTGGTGACCTGCTGATGCCGTTGGCGCAGCCGGATCAGCTCATTCCGGTCGACTCCGAGCATTCCGCCATCTACCAGTGCTATCTGGGGGAGAACCCGCGCGAGGCCCACTGCATTTGGCTCACCTGCTCGGGCGGTCCGTTCTTTGACCGTACGCGCGACGAGCTCGATCGCGTGACACGCGCCGATGCGCTGGCACATCCCACGTGGTCCATGGGCGCTAAGATCACGATCGACTCCGCTACCCTCATGAATAAGGGCCTGGAGCGTATTGAGGCGATGCACCTGTTCGGTTGCGACCTCGACTTTATCAACGTGGTCGTGCAGCGCCAGTCCAAGATTCACTCGATGGTCGAGTATGCCGACGGCTCCGTGATGGCGCACCTTGGCGCCTCCGATATGCGCATTCCCATTCAGTTTGCCTTCTCGTATCCTGAGCGTTGGGATACTCCGGCTCCTCGTCTCGATTTTCGTGAGCTGGGGCAGCTCACCTTCGATGCCGCCGATATGGACACGTTTCGCTGCCTGGCGCTGGCCGAGCGTGCCGGCAAGACGGGTGGCACCATGCCGTGCGTGCTTAATGCGGCCAACGAGGTCGCGGTCGATGCGTTCCTACACGACGGCTGCAGCTTTACCGATATCGACCGCGTTGTGGAATCCTGCATGGATGCGCATGACACGCAGACGGTTACCTCGTTTGAGCAGCTTCGCGACATCGATGCCTGGGCGCGCGAAAAGGCCGCGCTGGTGCTCGCCGCAACCCATTCCTAACCATAAGGATTGCTTTTTCGATTTATGGATACTGTTCTGAGCGTTCTTTCTTCGGTCTTCTGGGGCCTTCTGATGCTTTCCGTCCTCGTGTTTTTGCACGAGGGCGGCCACTTTTTGGCCGCACGTGCCTGCGGCGTCCGTGTGACCGAGTTCTTTTTGGGTCTGCCGTGCCGCTTTGACATCCATCATACGTCGCGTCGCATCGGTACCAAGTTTGGCGTGACGCCGCTGCTGCTGGGTGGTTATGCCGCTATCTGCGGTATGGACCCGACCAAGGTCTCGTGCGCCGACCGCGTGCTTGCGGCGATCTATCGTCATGGTCGCGTTTCGGTTGCAGACCTTTCCGTTGAGCTGGAGTTGCCCGAGGAGGACGTGCTCGAGGCCTGTGCCTTGTTGCTGGGTTGGGGTTCCATTGCTCCCTGGTACGAGGAGGGGGAGAAGCCTTCGCCGAGCTATTACCCCACCAAGTACCAGACGCTGCCGCGCGATGAGGCGGGCTACACCACCTTTGACGGGCATCTGTTTGATCGCGAGCATGCGACCGCCGAGGGCAACGTATGGGAGCTGCCGTGCGATAAGGCCGAGTTCCTTGCGCAAGAGCGCTCGCACACCTATCTTGGCCAGGGCTTTCTCAAGCGATCCTTTATGTTGCTCGCGGGCATTGTCGTCAATATTCTGACGGGCTTTTTGCTGTTGATGAGCATCTACTCTATCGCCGGTGTTTCGGTGCCGGTCGATAGCAATGTGATCGGTCAGGTCGATGAGGGCTCCATTGCTGCCAAGGCGGGCATCGAGGCCGGCGACACGATTCTTAGTGTCGATGGCGTGTCGTGCTCTTCCTGGATGGACGTGTACGATGCGATCGGAGCGGCTGCCGGCAAGGACGATATCCCCATTGAGTATCAGCGCGACGGCAAGAATCTTTCGACCTCGGTCGCGCTCAAGGAGGACGAGCGTTTGGGCGTTTATGCCTCTACGCAGGTTGTCCATTTGGATCCCATCACGTCGGCGCGCCTGTCGTTCTCCTATGTTCAGCAGACTGCTGAGGGCGTGATGCGCCTGCTGCAGCCGCAACATACGATGGAGGTTCTCGATCAGTCAACCTCGATCGTGGGCATAAGCGTCATGTCATCCCAGGCTGCAGCCGCCGGCCCTGCCACGTTCCTTTCGTTTGCCGCCCTCATTTCGTTCTCGCTTGGCTTTATGAACCTGCTGCCCATCCCGCCACTCGATGGCGGCAAGCTGGTCATCGAGATCATTCAAAAGATTGCGGGCCGCGAGCTTCCGCTCAAGGTCCAGACGATTGTGAGCTATGTGGGCATCGCGCTCTTTGCGCTGCTGTTTGTCTATATGCTTCGTTCCGACATCCTTCGATTTATTCTGTAGGGGAGTGTTTGGATTGTCTTTATCCCGTCCTTTGCCTCGCGAGCTGACGCGTCCCGTGCATGTGGGTGGCGTGCAGATCGGTGGCGGCGCGCCGGTGGTGGTCCAATCCATGACCTGCACCGATACCGCCGACGCCCAGGCAACGCTTGCGCAAGTGTGCGCGTTGGCGCAGGCTGGCTGCGATATCGTGCGCGTGAGCGTGCCCACCGAGGCCGCGCTTGAGGGTTTCCGCACCATCTGTGCCGAGTCTCCGGTGCCGATCGTTGCCGATATCCACTTTAATCACAAGCTGGCCATTGGCGCCGTTGAGGCCGGTGCCGCCAAGCTCCGCATTAATCCCGGCAATATCGGCGATTGGGCCAAGGTCGATGCCGTGATCGATGCTGCGGGCGCTGCCGGGTGCGCGATTCGCATCGGTGTGAACGCCGGCTCGCTCGAGCAGGATATTGCCGAGCGCGACGATCTTACGCAGTCCGAAAAGCTTGTGATGTCGAGCGAGCGTTTCGTCAAGCACTTTGAGGACCGCGGTTTTACCAACATCGTGCTTTCCGCCAAGGCCCATAGCGTGGCCACGACGCTTGATACTTATCGCGCTCTGTCGCGCGAGATACCGCATGTTCCACTCCACCTGGGTGTGACGGAGGCGGGAACCAAGCTGCAGGGCACCATTAAGAGCTCTGTGGGCCTGGGTATTCTGCTTTCTGAGGGCATTGGCGACACCATGCGTGTGTCGCTCACGGCCGATCCGGTCGAGGAGCCGCCGGTCGCCTGGGGCATCCTGCAGTCCCTGGGCCTGCGCCGCCGTGGTCCCGAGATCGTCTCGTGCCCTACGTGTGCGCGCTGCCAGGTTAACCTCATTCCCATCGCCGAGGAGGTTACCGAGCGGCTTAAGAACTACTCCGCGCCGCTTTCCATCGCCGTGATGGGGTGTGCCGTTAATGGCCCCGGCGAGGCTTCTGATTCCGACCTGGGTGTTGCTTGCGGACGTGGTCAGGCCCTGCTCTTTTCGCACGGCCAGATCATTGGTAAAGTAGCTGAGGACCAAATTGTCGACGCGCTAATGGCCGAGGTCGACAAACTTATTGAGGAGAAATAAATGACCCGAGCAATGTATATGTCTAAGCTCTATGCGCCGACGCTCAAAGAGGATCCGGCGGATGCCGAGCTTGCGAGCCACCGTTTGCTGCTTCGTGCCGGTATGATTCGCAAGGAGGCCGCCGGCCTGTATTCCTATCTGCCGCTTGCATGGCGCTCGATCCGCAAGATCGAGAACATCGTGCGCGACGAGATGGATGCCGCCGGAGCTCAGGAGCTCATGATGCCCATTATGGTCGATGCCGAGCTTTGGCGTGAGTCCGGCCGTATCGATGCCTATGGCAAGGAGCTTGTGCGCTTTGATGACCGTCACGGCCGTGAGTTCGTGCTGGGCCCCACCCACGAGGAGACTGTCACCGCCCTGGTGCGCAATGAGCTGCGCTCCTATAAACAGCTGCCCGTCAACCTCTACCACATCCAGGATAAGTTCCGCGACGAGTTCCGCCCCCGCTTTGGTCTGATGCGCGGTCGCGAGTTTATCATGAAGGACGCCTACAGCTTCTCCGCCACGCAGGAGAGCCTGCAGGAGGAATACGACAAGATGAAGCAGGCCTACGCTAATATCTGCGAGCGCTGCTACATCAAGGCTCTTCCCGTTGTTGCCGACTCCGGCGAGATCGGTGGCGATACCTCCGTCGAGTACATGGCTTTGGCCGACGCCGGCGAGGCTTCGCTCGTCTACTGCGACGATTGCGGCTTTGCTGCCGATGACGAGGCCGCAAGCACCAAGGTCGTTGTGACCGAGGGTCCTGGCGACGGTACGCTTACCAAGGTCGAGACTCCGGGCATGGGCACCATCGAGGCCGTTGCCAAGTTCTTTGGGTTCCCCGAGAACGGCACGCGCAAGTCCCTGGCTCTCATCGATGCCGAGGGCAAGCCAGTCGTGGCCATTGTTCCGGGCGACCACGAGCTCAACGATTGCAAGGCCGAGCATGTCTTTGGCAAGGGCTATCGCATGATGACCGACGAGGAGCTTCAGACTTATGGCCTGCATAAGGGCTTTATCGGGCCGGTTAACCTGCCCGAGGGCATTCGTCTGGTCTGCGACGAGAGTCTGCGCGAGTCCAAGCAGTGGGCCTGTGGCGCCAACGAGGTCGACTACCACTTTACCGGCGCCTGCCCCGAGCGCGACTTTACCGTCGACGAGTGGGCCGACCTGGTCACCGTTGTCGCCGGCGATCCCTGCCCGCATTGCGGCAAGCCGCTCTCCGCTGCCCGCGGTATCGAGGTCTCGCAGGTTTTCCAACTGGGTACTAAGTATTCCGAGGCCATGGGTGCCACCTTTATGGATGAGGACGGCAAGGAGAAGCCGCTCATCATGGGTTGCTACGGCGTGGGCGTGTCCCGCTCGCTTGCTGCCGTCGTGGAGCAGCACAATGACGAGCATGGCATCGTCTGGCCGGTCTCCGTTGCTCCGTACGAGGTCGCGGTGATTCCGCTCGATCCCAAGAAGGAGGAGTGTGCGACCGTCTGCGACCAAATCGTCGAGGGCTTGTGCGCCGAGGGTATCGAGGTTGTCGTCGACGATCGCGACGAGCGTCCCGGCTTTAAGTTTGCCGACAACGACCTTATGGGCTTCCCGTATCAGGTCGTTCTGGGTAAGCGTGGCCTCAAGAATGGCACGGTGGAGCTCAAGGATCGTGCTACCGGTGAGCGTGAAGACGTGGCGATTGATGAGATCGTCGCTAAGGTCGCCGAGCTTGTGAAGGCTGCCCGTCGCTAATCGACGTTTCTGCTATTAGGTGCAATTACGGGACTGCCCCTTATCTCTCTTAGGATGAGATGCGGGGCAGTCCTTTTTGTTGCGTGAATAAGCTCGACGGGTAAAGGAAAACCCCACAGCCCATATGAGCTGCGGGGTTTTCCTTTGTGCCTCCGATGCGAAATGAATCGCTCAGATATTACTGATAATCGACGACGTCGATCCAGTTCTTCAGGAACTCATCGTTCACGTTGCGCTTACGAGCGAGCTCGGAAGCGGCGACGATGCTCGTCCACTGACGCACGACCTGCATGGGCATGTCGGCGCGGTCGCAGTAGAGCTCCAGGTAGGCCTCGGCCTGATCCTTGCTGGTGAGGGCAAAGAGCAGGTAGGTGGTGGCAACGTCGGCAGCAGGGGAGCCCTGGGTGGCGTGTGCCCAGTCGCACACATAGAGCTGGCCGTCGTCGCCGACGATGACGTTGGAGGGGTTGAAGTCGCCGTGGCAGACCTTGAACTCCTTGGTCATGCCGTCCAGACGCTCCTGAAGGTTGTAGCGCGTGGTGGCATTGAGCTGATCAAGGCTGTCGATCATGCGGGCGAACTTGTCGCGCTGACGGTTGAGCAGCGGGGAGGTGTAGCCGTGGATCTCGATCTGGAGGTCGACGAACATCTCGAGGTACTCACCAAAGCGCTGGGGCTCGGCGGTCATCTTCTCGGCAAGGGTGGTGCCCGGAACCTTCTCGGTCACGAGCGCCCAGCCGTTGGCGTTCTCGAGCTGGGAAACCTCGAGAGCCTTGGGGCTGCGGATGCCGCACTCATTGATGCGGGCAAGATTCAAAGCCTCGTTGAACACGTCAGAGACAGGCTTGGTCTCGTTAAAGACCTTGACAATCTTGTCGCCCAGGTCGTAAACGACCTTGTTGCCACGGCGGACGAGCTCGGTCTTGGAATCGGGTAGCAGCATGGTTGCATCCTTTCAACGATGCGATAGAAGCGACGGCGGGGGTGTGTGAAACACCCGTGCACCCCCGCCGTAAAAAACCGTGCTAAAACTAGCAGACGGCGTAGTCCTGAGGCTCGCGGCCGTAGTAGGCGTCCAGGTAGAGCTCCTTGATCTCGCTCATGAGCGGGTAGCGCGGGTTAGCGCCGGTGCACTGGTCGTTGAATGCCTGCTCGGTCATCTCGTCGAGGGTGTCGAGGAAGTACTGCTCGTCAACACCGTAGTCGGCGATGGTCTTCTTGACGCCGATGAAGTCCTTGAGCTCCTCGAGCTTCGTGATGAAGTTCTCGAAGACCTCCTTGTCGTCCTTGCCCTCGATGCCGCAGTACTTGGCGATCTCGGCGTAGTTGTGCAGCGCGTTGGGGTAAGGATACTGGGAGAAGGTACCCATCTTGACGGGAGCCTCGGCGGCGTTGTAGCGCATGACACGGGTCAGGATGACGGCGTTTGCGAGGCCGTGGGGCAGGTGATGGAAAGCGCCGAGCTTGTGGGCCATGGAGTGGTTGAGGCCCAGGAAGGCGTTGGCGAAGGCCATACCGGCCATGCAGGAGGCGTTGTGCATCTCCTCGCGGGCATGCGGGTCCTTGGCGCCGTTGGTGAAGCTGGAGGGCAGGTTCTCAAAGACGAGCTTGGCAGCGCGCTCGGAGAGGCCCTTGGTGTAGTCGGAAGCCATGATGGAGACATAGGACTCGATGGCGTGGGTCATGACGTCGATGCCGGAGGCGGCGGTCAGGCCGCGCGGGGCGGTCATGCAGTTGTCGGCGTCGACGATAGCCATGTTGGGGAGCAGCGCGTAGTCGGCGAGCGGCCACTTGATGCCGGTCTCCTTGTCGGTGATGATGGCGAACGGCGTGCACTCGGAGCCGGTACCCGAGGAGGTCGGGACGGCGACGAAGTAGGCCTTCTTGCCCATCTCGGGGAAGGTGAAGATACGCTTGCGGATGTCCATGAAGTCCATGGCCATGTCCTCAAACTTGCACTCGGGGTGCTCGTACATCATCCACATGATCTTGCCGGCGTCCATAGCGGAGCCACCGCCGACGGCGATGATCACGTCAGGCTCAAAGAGAGCCATCTGCTTGGCGCCGCGACGTGCGCACTGCAGCGACGGATCGGGCTCGACGTCGTAGAAGCAGTCGTGGGCGATGCCCATCTCGTCGAGCTTGGCCTCGATGGCGCGGGTGTTGCCATTCTTGAAGAGGAACTGGTCGGTGACGATGAAGGCGCGCTTCTTGCCCATGACGGTACCGAGCTCGTCGAGGGCGACGGGCGTGGAACCCTTCTTGAAGTAGACCTTCTCGGGAGCGCGGAACCACAGCATGTTCTCACGGCGCTCGGCCACAGTCTTAACGTTGATCAAGTGCTTCACCCCAACGTTCTCGGAGACGGAGTTGCCGCCCCAGGAGCCGCAGCCCAGGGTCAGAGACGGCTTCATGCCAAAGTTGTACAGGTCACCGATGCCGCCGTGCGAGGACGGGGTGTTGATGACGATACGGCAGGCCTTCATGACGTGCTCGAACAGGCTGATCTTCTCGGCCTGGGCGGGGTGCACGTAGAGAGAGGCGGTGTGGCCCGGGCCACCGGCGAGCACCAGGTGCTCGGCCTTGTCGACAGCCTCCTGGAAGTCCTTGGCATGGTACATGGCCAGGACCGGGGAGAGCTTCTCGTGGGAGAACTCCTCCTTGGCGGGGTCGGTGGAGGTGACCTCGGCGATCAGGATCTTGGTCTTGGCGGGAACCTCGATGCCGGCGAGCTCGGCGATCTTGGCGGCAGCCATGCCAGGGATGCGGTGATCGAGGGCGCCATTCTTGAACATTGCGGCACGCAGTGCCTCCATCTCGGCACCCTGCTTGACGAAGTAGCAGCCGCGCTTCTGGAACTCGGCCTTGACCTGGTCATAGATGGTGTCGATGACGGTCACGGACTGCTCGGAAGCGCAGATCATGCCGTTGTCGAAGGTCTTGGAGTGGATGATGGAGTTGACGGCGAGCAGCACGTCGGCGGTGTCGTCGATGACGACCGGGGTGTTACCGGCGCCAACGCCCAGGGCAGGCTTGCCCGAGGAGTAAGCGGCCTTGACCATGCCCGGGCCACCGGTGGCGAGGATGATGTCGACGTCGCGCATGACCATGTTGGTCAGCTCGATGGAGGGGACATCGACCCAGCCGATGATGCCCTCGGGCGCGCCGGCCTTGACGGCGGCGTCAAGCACGAGCTTGGCGGCGGCGATGGTGCACTTGGCGGCAGCCGGGTGCGGGGAGATGATGATGGCGTTGCGGGTCTTCAGGCTGATCAGCGTCTTGAAGATCGCGGTGGAGGTGGGGTTGGTCGTCGGGATGACGGCGCCCACGATGCCGATGGGCTCGGCGATCTTGGTGATGCCGTAGGCCTCGTCGCGCTCCAGAACGCCACAGGTCTTGGTGTTCTTGTAAGCGTTGTAGATGTACTCTGCGGCGTAGTGGTTCTTGATGACCTTGTCCTCAAGAACGCCGCGGCCGGTCTCCTCGATGGCCATCTTCGCCAACGGGATACGAGCCTTGTTGGCGGCCATGGCGGCCTCATAGAAGATCTTGTCGACCTGCTCCTGCGTGTACGTAGCAAAAAGCGCCTGGGCCTCTCGCATCTGAGCGAGCTTAGCCTCAAGCGCCTCTACGTTGTCCACAATTGCGGGAGTAGTGTTTTCCGGTGACTTTTTCACCATTTGTGTCTCCTTGCGATCGGAGATTTACCCTACAAGATGCATGATAGCAAGAAATATTTCGGTGAACGGTCAGATTCCCGTAAAAGACAAACTAAAACGCTTCAATCAAATGAACCGCTTCAACTAAATCTATCTGCTCAATGCATCGCCCCGCTCATTGGGGACAGACTTACATGAGTGCTTTCACTCATTTGGGACAGACATCGATTTGTCATTTAGCCGTTCTGGGCCTGTTATTGCCGCTCATTGGATATAAATAGGTTACAGGCTCAGCATTTCGCGTTACGTCTCTCCTTTTAGGTGTTGCCTGTACAGTTTTGAAAGGAGAGGCTATGCTCCGATGTGCCCGCGCCGTTTCGCTCACCGGCTATTAGCACGTCTATGACCGCGGCAATTCTAAACAGATAATTTTTGAAGATGACTCCGACCGTTATCGGTTCTTATCTGATATCTCGGACAGATTCGCGCGCCATGAAGTGACGGTGTTGGCTTGGTGCCTTATGGACAATCACTTCCATTTGATGGTTGATGATCCATTTGACAATCTTTCAAAGGCAATGCAGTGTGCGCTGACGGCGTATGCTAAGTATTTCAATGGGAAAACGGGAAGAACGGGGCATCTGTTTGACAATCGCTATTCGCGGGTCGCGGTTGAGTCGGACACGCAGGCGGTGCAGCTGCTCGATTATATCCATCTCAATCCCGTGAAAGGTGCGCTCGACTCGCTCGAGGCGTACCGCTGGTCAAGTTACAAGGCATATCAGCTGGGCTACGACCCCTTTGACATCTGTGATGCGGCTCCTATGCTCGATATTGTCGGAGGTTCCCGTTGCTATTGCGAGCATATCGAGGAAGTTGCCGGGCGCATCTGGTCAGAGGAGATTCTTCCGCGCCGACGGATCCCCGATGAGGACGCTCTTTCCGTTGCGTGCGAAGTCTTGCCGAGCATAGACCCTGCGCTGCTCAAGGCCCTGCCACGCCCCGAACGCGATGCCTGTCTGCTGAGGCTTAGGCGGGCACATCTCACGGTCAAGCAAATTGCCCGTATCACCGGTATCGGCGCTACAAGCGTGACCAAGGCCACTGCAGGCTGGATGGAGGCTGCGTGAGGCAGGGTTCGAACCGCTGCCGGCTTGCGTCATGTCTGTCCCAAATGCGTGAAAGCACTCATGTAAGTCTGTCCCCAATGAGTGCAAAAAGGCGCCCTCCGTAGGGGCGGGCGCCTTTGGTAAGTTCTATGTGAACGCGAGGTCTTTGACCCGGAGAGTCCGAGGTACTTGTTGGTAAGACCTTATTTAGGAGCGCGCAACCTTGCCGGACTTGAGGCAGGTGGAGCAAACGTTCATCTTGCGACGGTGGCCATCGACGACGACGTAGACGCGCTGGATGTTGGGGCGGAACTTACGGTTGGTGACGCGGTGAGAGTGGCTGATGGAGCGACCGGCAACGGGGTGCTTACCGCAAACTTCGCAAACTTTGGACATAACTGACCCTCCTTGGGCGACAAACGAACATGTCGCGTTAACAAACAAGCCTGAACTATAGCACAGAAGCAGCTCCCTGTGCGTAATCTACACAGAGATATTTCTCTTTTGGCGATAGTGCCCACGCCACGGCCCTGGACGTAGATCCGATTTGCGTGCAGCAGAGGGGATTATGCCAGCTCGCAACAAGGTTTTCAAGCTCGTCCCACAAATATATAGGTTTATTGAGCGTATTGCTCCGTTTACGGATTGCTCTGTATTTATGCTCGCAATTAGGCTCGAGGTTGGCTACACTATCACCTGACCATTAAAGGGGTACGAGATACCCACATGGAATTACATAGCTGCCATAGAGCAGCCCTTCCTGTGGGTGTCTGGTCCGCTTTGAGCGGTCGGGCATCTATTTTTTTGACTGTGTCAGCAGTCAAGACACGTGAGGAAGGAGATCGATGGGCACGACTTCCCCCAAGGCGGTCATCATGGACGAGACCGCCGTCAATCGAGCGATGACCCGCATCGCGCACGAGATTCTCGAGCGCAACGAGGGCTGTGAAGACCTCGCTCTGGTCGGCATCGTCACGCGCGGCGACCTTCTGGCAAAGAAACTCGCCGAGGAGATCAAGGAGATCGAGGGCGTCGAAGTTCCGCTCGGTAGCCTCGACATCAGCTTCTACCGCGATGACTATGCGACCAATTTCGCTCCCGCGATCCATGCTACCAACATTCCCTTCAGCGTCGACGGCAAGCGCGTCGTGCTGGTGGACGACATCCTGTACACAGGTCGTACCATCCGCGCCGCTCTGGACGCCGTCATGGACCTGGGCCGCCCGAGCCGCATTGAGCTGGCAGTTCTCGTTGACCGCGGTCACCGCGAGCTTCCCATCTCGCCGGACTTTGTCGGCAAGAACGTTCCCTCTTCGCACGAGGAGAACGTGCACCTATATATGAAGGAAGTCGACGGCCGTACCGCTGTCGAGATCAACGACGTCGCGCCGGGCTCCCACGTGGGCTCCGCGCCGCTGGGAGGTGAGTAGTACCGTGGCGTTCAACCATAAGCACCTGATTGACATTACCGAGTACTCCGAAGAGGACATCAAGCTCATCCTCGAGACCGCCAAGGCGTTCTCCGAGGTCAACGAGCGTGCGATCAAGAAGGTCCCCACGCTCAAGGGCAAGACCATCGTCAACATGTTCAACGAGCCCTCGACGCGCACCCGCAGCTCCTTCGAGCTCGCCGAGAAGCGTCTTTCGGCCGACAGCCTCAACTTTGGCGGCTCCTCGACCTCCACGGTCAAGGGCGAGAGCCTCGTCGATACCGTCGAGACCCTCAATGCCTATAAGATCGACTGCATCGTCGTGCGCGACAAGCACGCCGGCGCGCCCTACATCGTCACGCAGAACTCGCCCGCGAGCGTCATCTGCGCCGGCGACGGCAAGCACAACCACCCCACGCAGGCCCTGCTCGACCTGTACACCATTTGGCAGCACAAGGGTGACTTCCACGGTCTGAAGGTCGCCGTCGTCGGCGACATCTCCCACTCCCGTGTCTGCGGCTCGCTGATCCCCGCCCTTAAGATTATGGGCTGCGAGACCTACGCCGTCGCTCCCGGCACGCTGCTGCCGCCGGCGCCCGAGGTCCTGGGCTGCGACCACGTGACGAGCGACCTCGATTCCGTCCTGCCCGAGCTCGACGTCGTCTACATGCTGCGCGTGCAGCAGGAGCGTCTCGAGGGCGCACCGTTCCCCACGATTCGTGAGTACCATAAGCTCTTCGGTCTGACCAAGGACCGCGAGAAGCTCATGAAGCCCGATGCAATCATCTGCCACCCGGGCCCCATCAACCGCGGCGTCGAGTTCGACTCCTATATGGCCGACCACCCGCAACGCTCCGTCATCCTGGAGCAGGTCTACGCTGGCATCTGCGTGCGTATGGCTATCCTGTATCTGCTGCTTGGAGGTGCCGATAATGGCCTTGCTTCTTAAGAATGCCCACGTCGTCGATCCGTCTGCCGAGCTTGACGGTGTCGTCGACGTCCTGATCGACGGTGACAAGATCGCCGAGGTCGGCGAGAACCTCGCTGCCGAGGGAGCCGAGGTCCGCGACCTTTCCGGCAAGTATCTCGTCCCCGGCCTGGTTGATATGCACGTGCATCTGCGCGAGCCTGGCTACGAGGTCAAAGAGGACATCGAGAGTGGCACCCGCGCTGCTGCCAAGGGCGGCTTCACCGGCGTGTGCGCCATGCCCAACACCGATCCCGTCACCGATAACGGTACCGTCGTGGAGTTCGTCAAGTCCCGCGCTGCCGAGGTCGGTCACTGCCGCGTCTATCCGTCGGGCGCCATGACCCGCGGTCTTAAGGGCGAGGCCATGTCCGAGATGGGCGATATGGTCGCCCACGGCGCCGTCGCCTTCACCGACGACGGTCGTGGCGTGCAGGGCGCGGGCATGCTCCGTCGCTGCATGGACTACGGCAAGATGTTCGGCAAGGTCTTTATGAGCCACTGCCAGGACGAGGATCTGGTCGGCCACGGCCAGATCAACGAGGGCAAGGTCTCGACCCGTCTGGCCCTCGAGGGCTGGCCGGCCGCTGGCGAGGAGCTTCAGATCGCCCGCGACATCGAGATTGCCAAGCTGACCGGTGCCAAGCTGCACATCCAGCACATCTCCACCGCTCACGGCCTCGAGCTCGTGCGTGCCGGTAAGGCCGCCGGTGTCCAGGTGACCTGCGAGGCCACCCCGCACCACATGTTCCTGACCGAGAACGACTTGGACGAGACCTACAACACCTCGCTCAAGGTCAATCCGCCGCTGCGCACCGACGAGGACGCCGAAGCCATCCGTCAGGGTGTCATCGACGGCACCGTCGACGTTATCGTCACCGACCACGCTCCCCACACCCCGTGGGAGAAGGCCCGCGAGTTCGAGCTTGCGCCCTTTGGCATGATCGGCCTCGAGACCTCGCTGTCGCTCGTGCTCACCGAGCTGGTCAACACGGGCAAGATGAGCATGGGCCGCATGGTCGAGCTCATGGCCATCAAACCGCGTGAGATCCTGGGCCTCGACCAGGTTCAGGTCAAGGCGGGCTCCGTTGCCGACCTGACCGTGTTCGATCCCTCCGCAACCTGGACGGTCGGCGAGGACGGTTACGAGTCGCGCGCCGAGAACTCCGGTTTTGCCGGCCGTACGCTCACCGGTCGTGCCACCGATGTGTTTGTCGGCGGTAAACAGACGCTTGCCGACGGCTGCATCTGCTAGCATAGCCTTATCGCTTTTGTGCGCGGCGCCCTTGCGGTGCCGCGCTTTCTGTTCGTTTAGACCATGCAATCGCATGGGGGATTGGAGCGTCTATGCCCACACCTTCCACTGCACGCATGCACGACTTCGAGGTCGTCTCGAACCGGGAGATCGCCGACGGCATCTTCTCGCTCGTCATCTCGGCCCCCAAGCTTGCAAGTGCGCTCAAGCCCGGTCAGTTTGTGAACATCGCCGTGCCTGGTGATGCGTCCTCGCTGCTTCGCGTGCCCCTGAGCTACTACCGCGCCGACGCCGAGGCCGGCACCGTCGAGCTGTGGTACGCCGTCGTGGGCGACGACACCCGTCGTTTGTCCCAGATGGGCCCTGGCTCCACCTCTAACCTGCTGGGCCCCGGTGGCCGTGGCTGGATGGTACCCGAGGGCACCAGGAAGGCCCTGCTCGTTGCGGGCGGCATCGGTGTTCCGCCCGTGCTGTGCCTTGCCGGCAAGCTTGCCGAGCAGGGTGTTGATGTGGACGTGTGCCTGGGCTTTGGCACCGCTTCCAAGGCCGTGGGTGTCGATGAGTTCCGCGCGCTGGGCACCACGGTTAACGTGTGCACCGACGACGGTTCGCTGGGTACGCACGGTTTTTGCACCGATCCGGCAGCCGAGCTGCTCGGCGAGGGCGGCTACGACTACGTGGCCAGCTGCGGCCCCGCCGTCATGATGAAGAAAGCCGCCGCCGCTGCTGCCGAGGCCGGTGCGTACTGCGAGGTGTCGCTCGAGCGCATGATGAGCTGCGGCTTTGGCGCCTGCAACACCTGCAACGTCGAGACGGTCGACGGTATGAAGGGCGCCTGCATGTGCGGCCCCGTGTTCGATGCTTCCAAGGTGGTGGTCTTCTAGTGGGTACCGTGAACATGGCCGTCGATTTCGGCGGCGTCAAGATGCAGAACCCCATCAACACCGCAGCCGGTACCTTTGGCTACGGTTGGCAGTTCCAGAATTTCTTCGATGTTTCCCAGCTGGGCGCCATTACCACCAAGGGCTGCGCCGCCGAGCCCTGGCCGGGCAACCCTGCGCCCCGCATGGCCGAGATTCCCGGCGGTATGATCAACTCCGTGGGCCTGCAGAACCCTGGTGTCGCCGCCTTTGCCCGTGAGTCTGGCCCGTGGCTCGAGCAGCTGTCCAAGGACGGTTGCCAGGTCATTTGCCAGGTTGCCGGCCACTCCGTTGACGAGTTTGTGCGCGCGCTCGAGATGTATGTCGAGCTATGCCCCTGGGCTGCTGGCTACGAGATCAACGTGAGCTGCCCCAACATCGCCGCCGGCGGTGCTGCCATGGGCTCCTCGCCCGAGGGCGCCTCTGCCGTTATGGCTGCCTGCCGTAAGGTGACCGATAAGCCGCTGTTCGTAAAGATGGCTCCGGTTAACGTCGCCGAGATTGCCAAGGCTCTCGAGGCCGCGGGAGCCGACGGCCTTTCGGTTATTAACTCCATCCAGGGCATGGCCATCGATGTTCATACCCGCAAGTCTCGCGTGGCCAAGCCCAAGGGCGGCCTTTCGGGCCCGCTGTGCCACCACATCGCCGTACGCATGGTCTGGGAGGTTGCCCAGGCCGTCGATATCCCCATCAACGGTGTCGGCGGCGTCATGTCCGGCGAGGATGCGGCCGAGTTTATCCTGGCTGGCGCTACCTGCGTGTCGGTCGGCATGGCCAACTTCGTCGATCCGTGCGCTTCGCTCAAGATCGCGCACGAGCTCGAGGCCTGGGCGGAGTCTCAGGGCGTGAAGGACATCAACGAGCTGGTAGGTGCTTTCGAATGCTAGAGACCGATGCCCGCGACCGCGTTATTGTCGCCCTCGACTGCGATCGTGAGCGTGCACTCGAGCTCGCCCACGAGCTTTCTGGTCATGCTGCTTGGCTCAAGGTGGGTATGACGCTCTATTACGCCGAGGGTCCCCAGATCGTCAAGACCTTTAAGGACCTTGGTTTTAAGGTCTTCCTCGACCTTAAGTTCCATGACA
The DNA here is from genome assembly GCA_934630385.1 of uncultured Collinsella sp. GTDB lineage: Bacteria > Actinomycetota > Coriobacteriia > Coriobacteriales > Coriobacteriaceae > Collinsella. The sequence continues at coordinate 5,731 of CAKTWE010000022.1, read as the reverse complement.
TTCCGCATCAGGTGCGCGGCGCCGCCCGCTCGGCCTCGCTTGCCGGTGCCGACCTGCTTTCGGTCCACGGCCTGGGTTCGGGCGCTATGCTCGCTGCGTGCCGTGAGGGTGCCGAGGAGGCGCGCGAGGACCGTGCCAAGCTTGTCGCCATTACCGTGCTCACGAGCATGAACCAGGATTCGCTGGCCGAGATTGGCGTCGAGTCGCCTGTGGCCGAGGAGGCCGCTCGTCTGGCGAAGCTTGCCCAGGCCAACGGCATCGATGGTATCGTGTGCTCTCCGATGGAGGCTCACGATATGCGCGAGCTGCTGGGCCCCAATGCCCTCATCGTGACTCCGGGCGTGCGTCCCGTGGGCGCGGCCCTGGGCGATCAGTCCCGCGTTGCCACGCCTTCTCAGGCTATCGAGCGCGGTGCGAGCCATATCGTGGTGGGCCGTCCCATCACCGGTGCCGACGACCCGGTTGCCGCATTTGACGCTATCGTTGCCGAGCTGGTCGAAAACGTCGCGTAAAAGATTCCCTTAAGTCACCACTTTTGGGTGTCATTAGCACAAAATAGCCCCTGTGCCTGCGAAAACTTTCCCATCTATTGTGTGGAATCGTGGGTCGGGGGCTTAACTTTGCCACCGATATATTGCACTTTTTGCAGGTATCGTCTAACCTATGGAGCCGCAATTGAGCATTTTGTACGTTTGACGTGCTAAAATGCCAACATCGAATGAATGTTAAACCAATTATTTGGAGGTTCGAATGGCACTCCCTCAGCTTACCGACGAGCAGCGCAAGCAGGCTCTTGAGAAGGCCGCTGCCGCCCGTCATGCCCGCGCTGAGCTTCGCGAGCAGATCAAGAAGGGTGAGAAGTCCCTCGAGTCCGTGCTCAACTCCGATGATCCCATCGCTTCCCGCATGAAGGTCTCCACCCTTATCGAGTCTCTCCCTGGTTATGGCAAGGCCAAGGCCGCCAAGATTATGGAGGAGCTCGGCATCTCCGCTACCCGTCGCGTCCAGGGCCTCGGCGTCCGTCAGCGCGAGCAGCTCCTCGAGCAGCTGACCAAATAAGTGAGCGCTCAGGATTCCAAGCTCTTTGTGATTTCTGGACCGTCAGGTGCAGGCAAGGGCACGCTCGTCACTCGTGTGCGCGAGCGTCGCTCGAACCTGGGCCTGACGGTTTCGGCTACCACGCGAGCTCCGCGTAAAGGCGAGGTCGACGGCGTCAATTATTTTTTCCTGACGCGTGAGGAGTTCGATCGCCGCGTGGCAAACGGTGAGTTTGTCGAGTGGGCCGAGGTCCACGGCAACTGCTACGGCACGCTGGTGAGCGAGGTCCAGTCTAAGCTCGCGTCTGGTGCTTCTCTGATTTTGGAGATTGATGTCCAGGGCGCCCTGCAGGTCAAGGAGCGTTTCCCCGAGGCTGTGCTGATTTTTATCAAGCCACCCTCGCTCGAGGTACTTCGCGAGCGTCTTGTCGGTCGCGGTACCGAGTCGCCCGAGACGATTGAGCTGCGCATGGCAAACGCCGCCCATGAGCTTGCCCTTGCCGACCGCTACGACGACGTCGTGGTGAATGACGATCTCGACCGCGCGACCGATGAGCTCGTTCGCGTTCTCGATATGCATGAAAGGATCTGAGGTCCGTGTCCGTTGTAAAGCCTTGCATTGACGATCTTCTGGAGAAGACCGATCACAACCGCTTCTTGCTCGCTTCGCTTGCCTCTAAGCGCGCCTGCGATATTAATAGCATGCTGCGTGGCCAGCACAATCGTGTGCTTGCCGTCCAGGATGTCGATGACATCACCATCGCGCTCTCCGGCGCCGATACCATCTCGATGGCTATGGACGAGATCGTCGACGGCGATATCTCCTACGACGAGGCCCGTTACGAGAAGGCACTTGGCCACAAGGTTGCTGAAGCCTAAATGGCAGCTCGCGTCTGCCTGGTCCACTATCACGAGGTTGGACTGAAGGGCAAGAACCGCGCACATTTTGAGCATATCCTCATGGATAACATTAAGGCGGCTTTGGCCGCCTTTTCCGTGAATGCCGTGTCTCGAATTTCCGGTTATATCCTCGTGACCTTTAACGAGCACCAGGCCGACGATGCGGCGCGCGTTATCCGCACCGTGCCCGGCGTTGCTCGTGTCTCCCTGGCCTACCACACCAATCGTGACCCACAGGAGTACTGCGCGGCGGCTGTAAAGGCGCTGCGTGAGTTTGGCCCCTTCGACTCGTTTAAGGTACATGCCAAGCGCTCCAACACCGATTACGAACTCACCTCGATTGATATTAATCGACAGGTTGGCGAGGTGCTGTGCGAGGCGTTCCCCGATAAAAAGGTCCAGATGCACGATCCCGACGCGATGGTGCACGTGCTGGTTGTTCAGGGCAGCGTTTACGTGTACGCTCGCTCCGAGCGCGGCGTGGGCGGTCTGCCGGTGGGTTCTGCCGGCAAGGTCGTGACGCTTCTGTCATCGGGTATCGACTCGCCGGTGGCGACCTGGATGCTCGCGCGTCGCGGTGCCGTGTGCGTGCCGGTGCATTTTTCCGGTCGTCCGCAGACGCCAGATACCAGTGAGTATTTGGTGCAGGATATCATTCGCGCCCTTGAGCCGGGTGTCCAGATCGGCCGTCTGTATGTCGTTCCGTTTGGCGACTGCCAGCGCGAGATTTCGGTAACCTGTCCCAGCAACCTGCGTGTCATCATGTATCGCCGCATTATGTATTCGGTTGCTGAGCGCATCGCGCATATCGAGGGCGCCAAGGCCATTGTGACGGGCGAGTCGCTTGGTCAGGTTGCCTCCCAGACGCTCGAGAACATCATGGCCGTCAACGAGGCCGTGAAGATTCCCGTGTTCCGTCCGCTCATTGGTTCTGATAAGCAGGAGATCATCGCACGTGCCCAGGAGATCGGAACGTTTGATATCTCGACCGAGGCGGCGCCCGATTGCTGCACGCTCTTTATGCCGCGTCGTCCCGAGACGCATGCCAAGCTCGATGCCGTGCATGAGGCCTGGGAGCTGTTCGATCACGAGGAGATGATTGAGCGCCTGCTCAAGCAGACCGAGTATATCGATTTTGGCAGCAACACGTATAAGGCCCCTAAGACCTTAAAACGCAAACATTCGGAGCTCGCTCCGCGTGAGATTTACCAAGATCACGAGTAATTGCTTGCATAGGCCGGCGATGTATTTGCATCGTCGGCCTTTTGCTATCTGGGCGTTTGCTTCCAAATTGTTCATTTAACGACGTGTGCCTGAATAAATGGCCACTTTTCCGCAAGGTTTTGGTCAGGTATTGGTTTGACCGTGAGCGCGATGTGCGAACCCGGGCACCGCGACCCTTTTCGCCTGACACGATAGTGTTGGGAGGTGTTTGCTATGGCACAGCGCGAACAACACGAACGGGTCAAACGTATGGATCGCTGGGCGGGAAAGCTGCTCGAGCACAAGGCGGTGGTCGTGGCGATGCTCGTCGTTATTGCGATGGCGAGTGGATTGGCGATGGCAACGTTGGGCGGCGAATCCGATGGGGTGTCGTTTAATCGTGATGCCACGTCGGTCGAGCGGGCGGATACGGGTTCTGCGGACGCTTCTGATGATGGCGATCCTTCGAGTGATTCGAAAAGGGCAAGTGCGGCCAGTGAGGTCTATGTCGATGTTGACGGGGCCGTGGCGACGCCGGGCGTCTATCGCCTGCGGGAGGGCGCGCGCGTGGCACAGGCGATTGACGCAGCCGGCGGGCTTACGCCCGAGGCCGATGTCACGGGCCTTAATCGAGCTTCTAAAGTGGTCGACGGACAGAAGATTTATGTGCCGCACGCGGGAGAGCAGCAGACGGTTAGCGACGTCACTGGATCTGGACCCGGCGAGGCGCCTGTCGGCGCATCTGTCGCGAGTGATCTGGTAAATATCAATACGGCGAACGCCGCCGAGCTGCAGACGCTCTCGGGCATCGGTCCCTCCATGGCCCAGTCGATTATCGATGAGCGAACGCAAAACGGGCCGTTTACCTCGATTGAAGACCTGATGCGGGTCTCGGGCATCGGCGAGAAGAAGTTTGCCAAGATCAAAGATTGCATTTGCATATGAATGTGCGCGAGCGCGAGCATGTAATGCCTCCGCGACCCCTGATTCCGTGGACGATGGCCCTGTGTGCCGGCATGTGCATGAGCTGCGTCTTGGTGCTCAACATGGCCGCTGATGCGCTGCTTAGGGAGCGGGCGCCGGCGGTCGGGCCGCTATGGGCCATTCCCGTTGCGTCGGCGGTATTCGTTGTGCTGGCTCAATCTTGTACGCGGCTTGCCCCTTTTAAGCGGTGGCTGTATGCCGCGTCCGTCGGTCTCGTGGCGGGAGCGGTCGTCTCGGCGTGGTGGGCTGTGGGCGCGCTAAGCGCCTCAAAGGTGCTCGACGGTCGAGCGGCAAGTAGCCTCGAGTTTGTCGTGCAGAGTGATCCATTCATTAACGACGACGTGTATTCCCATACGTGCGAGGTACGCGCGGACGGTAAGAACTTGACAACGGTTCGCCTATCGTGCGACCACGAGCTCAAGGTCGGGGCGCACGTGCGTGTTATCGGTCGTGTTTCACGTTTTGAGAACGATGCGTATGGACGATCGCGCTTGCTTCGAGGCGAGGTTCGTAAGGTTAAAGCCGTTCGGATCCTGTCGGTTGATGAGGGTTCTCCGGGGCCGCTGCTTCGACTGCGAAATGGGTTGCTTGGGTCCATCGCGCCTGCGACCGACCCGGCGCGTGCGCTCATCGCCGGCGTCGTCTGCGGTCGTTCGGCCGAGCTGCGCGCCCAGCCGGCGGGCGTCTGGTTTTCAGTGACGGGAACGGCGCATCTTATCGCCGTCTCGGGCAGCCATTTAGCTATCGTGGGGTTTGTAATCGATGGTGTATTACAAAAAACCCGGTGCTCACGTGGTCTTCAGCGGGCGATATTGGCGATAACGCTTGTGGGTTACGCTGCCTTTACGGGCGCCTCGTCCTCGGCCGTGCGCGCGTGCTGCATGGTGTTCGCGACGCTTGTCGTAAACGGCGCGGGACGTCGCCGGCACGGCCTTTCGGCACTCTTCGTAACCATGTCCATTTTTGTGCTACTGCGGCCGACGGTTCTGTTCGAGATGGGCTTTCAGCTTTCATGTGCCAGCGTCTTTGCCATCCTGTGCTTTTGCCCGTACGCCACCTACGCTTTGGGAGAGCTGGGCGTGCCGACGGGCATTGCCGGCATGCTTTCCGTCACACTGTGCTCGCAGTTGGCGACGCTCCCCATCACCATTCCCGCCTTCGGTACGTTCTCGCTCATTGCTCCGCTGGCAAATGCGGTCATCGGTCCGGTGGTGAGTGTACTGCTCGCTGTGTCGATTGTGCTGGTTCCCTTTTCGCTCGTGGCGCCGTTGCAGCCTTGGGCGCTCGTCGTACCCATGATTTCCGCCCGGTGCGCACTGTTCTTTGAGCAGCTGTTTGCCGCCGTGCCGGGTGCATCCGTGAGCGTGCCGCCCGATACGGTCTGGATTTACGTGGTGCCATTGGCGCTGCTGGTTCTCTTGGTCTGGTGGCCGAGCCCGCAGGCGCGGCCTATGGCTGCTGGGCTTGTCTGCCTGGCGCTTCTGGCGGGGATTCCGTACGTCTACTGGGATCGATTCGCGCCGCCTTCGGTGACGGTCCTCGATGTTGGCCAGGCCGATGCGATCTTGGTTCGGCAGGGCTCGACGGTGGTGCTCGTGGATAGCGGG
>CAKTWE010000021.1 GCA_934630385.1 uncultured Collinsella sp. | reverse complement strand
GCCGGTTGTCCCCACCCGCATAGCGGGTGGTTTCTGATGCGGCGCGCTGCGCGCCCCGCACAGGCTAAAGCCTTTAACAAAAAGGGCCCCGCACATGCGGGACCCTTTACAAACGTATATACGCCGATGCTTAGTAGCCGACGATACCCTGCGGGAAGAAGAACATGCACAGAACGACACACACGGCAAAAACGACGGCCATAATTACCGTCAGGCGGTCAAGGTTCTGCTCCATGACGCCCGTGGCAGAGCTGGAGTTATACAGCGAGCTAGCGATCATATCCGAAACGCCGGTGCCCTTACCGGAATGCATCAGAACGAGAATCGTCAGCGCCACGGCAGAAACAGCCCAAACGACAAACAGAAGAATCTGGAACGGACCCATAGATAAGCTCCTTAATAGAACAATTCAAACTCCAGTACTGTACCACAACCTCCAACACTCCCCCACCTGCCATTTAGGGACGGGGTAGAAATGGCAGAAATACCAAAAAGGGGGTCGTCCGGTTGTGGACAACCCCCTTACTAGAAAACGGTATTTGTTTTCTATTAGGCCTCGGTGGCGAGTACGCGACCCGTCATCTCGGCGGAAGGCTCAATGCCAGCCATGGTGAGCATGGTCGGAGCGATATCGGAAAGACGGCCGTCCTCGATACCGGTGAGCTGCGCCTTCTCATCAACGATGATGAACGGCACGCGGTTGGTGGTGTGAGCCGTAAACGGATGCTTGGAACCGTCGGAAGCAACGTCAAACATGTGATCGGCGTTGCCGTGATCGGCGGTAATCAGCGCAAAGCCGCCCTTAGCGAGAATCGCCGGGACAACCTTGGACAGGGCATCGTCAACAGCCTCGACGGCCTTAACGGCGGCGTCGAACACGCCGGTGTGACCAACCATGTCGCAGTTCGCGAAGTTCACGATGTAGAAATCAGCGCGATCCTCGTTAATAGCGACGACGAGCTTCTCGGTAACCTCGGGAGCACTCATCTCGGGCTGCAGATCGTAGGTAGCAACCTTGGGGGAAGCGACGAGCACGCGCTCCTCGCCCTCCTTGGGCTCCTCGATGCCGCCGTTGAGGAAGAACGTCACATGGGCGTACTTCTCGGTCTCGGCGGTGTGCAGCTGCTTCAGGCCATTGGCGGCGATAACGTCGGCCAGAACGTTCTCGGGGAACGTCTTGGGGAAGGCGACCTCGACGTCAAACGTCGGATCGTACTCGGTCATCGTCACAAAGTGCGAAAGCTTAATCTGCTCGCGCTCAAAGCCGCCGAACTCCTTGTCCGTGAACACGCGAGTCATCTGACGAGCGCGGTCGGGACGGAAGTTGAAGAAGATGGCCGCGTCGTCCTCGTGAATGCCCTCGTTGTGGGCAGCGAAGGGCTCGACGAACTCGTCGCCGCGCGGATCCTTCTCGTAGTAGGCCTTGATACCGGCAACGGGGTCGGTATCGGTATCGGACGCGTTGACCATGACGTCGTAGGCACGCTGGATGCGCTCCCAGCGGTTGTCGCGGTCCATGGCCCAATAGCGGCCCGAAACGGTGGCAACGCGAGCGTCGCAACCGGTCTCCTCGGAGATCTTAGCCAGGAAAGCGCAGAACTCGCTCATGTAGCCGGCACCGGACTGCGGGTCGACGTCGCGGCCATCCATGAAGGCGTGGACGCGAACGGTCTTGACGCCATGCTGGGCAGCCATCTTGACCAGAGCCTCGACGTGGTTCATGTGAGAATGAACACCGCCAGGGCTCATAAGGCCCATGAGGTGCAGGGTCTTGCCTTCGGCCTTGACGTCGTCCATAGCCTTGACGAAGACCTCGTTCTTGGCGATGGAGCCGTCCTTGATGGCATTGTTGATGCGCGAAAGCTCCTGGAACACGATGCGGCCGGCACCAATGTTGAGGTGACCCACCTCGGAGTTGCCCATCTGGCCGTCGGGAAGGCCCACGTCCTCGCCCGAAGCACCGAGCGTGGTGTGAGGATACTTCTCGTACAGGCTATCAAGGAAGGGCGTCTTGGCAGCGGCGACGGCATTCTCGCCATCAGCCGGAGCAAGGCCGCAGCCATCCATGATGATCAGGAGTGCAGGAAGATGACGCTGTGCCATATGTCCTACTCGCCTGCCTTGACGACCATAGAGGCGAAGTCGGCAGCCTTGAGCGAAGCGCCGCCCACGAGGGCGCCGTCAACATCGGGCTTGGCGACGAGCTCGGCGATGTTGCCGGGCTTGGCAGAGCCACCGTACAGGACGCGGATGCCGTCGGCGAGCTCCTCGCCAAACATCTCCTTGAGGGTCTCACGGATAGCGCCGCAGACCTCCTGAGCGTCCTCGGCGGTAGCGGTCTTGCCGGTGCCGATGGCCCAGATGGGCTCGTAAGCGACGACGACCTGCTTGGGGCAGGTGATCTCAAGACCAGCAAGGCCAGCCTTGACCTGGTTCACGACGTGCTCGACATAGGTACCAGCCTCGCGGACCTCGAGGGACTCGCCGCAGCAGAAGACGGGAACAAGACCGGCGGCAACGAGAGCCTTGGCCTTCTTGTTCTGGTCCTCGTCGGTCTCGTGGAAGTAGTCGCGACGCTCGGAGTGACCGATGATGCAGTAGGTGCAGCCAGCAGACTTGAGCATGTCGCAAGAAGACTCACCAGTGAAGGCACCCTTGGCCTCCCAGTACACGTTCTGTGCACCGAGGGCGATGGGGGCAGCCTGAATACGGTCATGAACCGTGGTGATGTCGATGGTCGGAGGGCAGACGAGCACCTCGACGCCAGCCGGAACCTCGGGCAGAGCCTGAGCCAGCTCGTCGGCGAGCTTGGCAGCCTCGGCGACGTCGTTGTTCATCTTCCAGTTACCAGCGATGAGAAGGGTGCGATTAGGCATCGAGAAGCGCCTCCACTCCGGGCAGGGCCTTACCCTCGACGAGCTCCATGGAAGCGCCACCACCGGTGGAGATCCAGCTCATCTTGTCGGCCAGGTTGAACTTGTTGACAGCTGCGACGGAGTCGCCACCGCCGATAATCGAGGTGCAGTCGGCCTCGGCGACAGCCTCGGCGATAGCCTGGGTGCCGTGAGCGAAGTTATCGAACTCGAAGACGCCCATGGGGCCGTTCCAGAACACGGTCTTGGCGCCCTTGACGGCCTCGGCGTAAAGCTCCTCGGTCTTGGGGCCGATGTCCATACCCTCACGATCGTCAGGGATAGCGTCGGAAGCGACAACCTCGGGGACAGCATCCTCGCCAAAGTGATCGGCAACGCGGTTGTCGATGGGGAGCAGGATCTTGACGCCCTTCTCCTCGGCCTTCTTGAGCATCTCGCCAGCGCGCTCGACCCAGTCCTCTTCCTTGAGGGACTGACCGACGGACAGGCCCTGAGCCAGGAAGAAGGTGTAGGCCATACCGCCACCGATGATCAGGGTGTCAGCAGAGTCGATGAGGTGATCGAGAACGCCGATCTTGGAGGAAACCTTGGAACCGCCGACGATGGCCACGAAGGGGCGCTCGGGCTCGGCGAAGATGCCGGTCAGCGTGTCGACCTCCTTCTCGAGCAGGAAGCCAGCGACGGCAGGCAGGTAAGCGGCGGGGCCCACAACGGAACCCTGGGCGCGATGAGCGGTGCCGAAGGCATCGAGAACGAAGACGTCACCATAGGAAGCGAGCTTCTTGGCGATCTCGGGATCGTTCTTCTTCTCACGCTTATCGAAGCGGACGTTCTCGAGAACGAGGACCTTGCCCGGCTCGACGGCAGCGACAGCCTCGGCAGCCTTCTCGCCGTAAGTGTCGGCGACAAAGGCAACGTCGAGACCAGAGAGCTCAGCGAGCTTCTTGGCGACGGGCTCGAGGGACAGCTCGGGCTGGAAGCCGGTGCCATCGGGACGGCCGAGGTGGCTCATGAGGATGACGCGAGCGTTGTGCTCAACGAGATAGTTGATGGTGGGCAGGGCAGCCTTGATACGGGTGGTGTCGCCAACGACGCCATCCTTGATAGGCACGTTGAAGTCAACGCGGACGAGAACGCGCTTGCCGTCGACATCGATGTCGCGGACGGTCTTCTTGGTAAAGGCCATGTTTGCTTCTACCTTTCGTACGTGTCTGCCTCCCATTACGGCAGACGATTTCCTATAAAAAGGGCGCGACCCTAGGGTGTAAGCCCTATAAGGCCGCGCCCTTCTTTAGACGCTCAACGAGCTATTCGCTAAAAGCCAAATTAAGCAACGAACTTCTCGAAGTACTTGATGGTGCGGACCATCTGAGAGGTGTAGGAGTTCTCGTTGTCGTACCAAGAGGTGACCTGAACGAGGGTCTGGCCGTTGCCGAGGTCAGAGCACATGGTCTGAGTGGCGTCGAAGATGGAGCCATGGGTCTCGCCGATGATGTCGGTGGAGACGATGTCGTCCTCGTTGTAGCCGAAGGTCTCGGAGATGGTGGCAGCGTAGGCCTTCATAGCGGCGTTGACCTCGTCGACGGTGACCTTCTTGTCAACGACAGCGTAGAGGTTGGTGATGGAGCCGGTCGGCGTCGGGACGCGCTGGGCGGCACCGATGAGCTTACCGTTGAGCTCGGGGAGAACCAGGCCGATAGCCTTGGCAGCACCGGTGGTGTTGGGGACGATGTTGACGGCGCAGGCGCGGCTACGACGCTTGTTGCCCTTGCGCTGCGGGCCGTCGAGCGGCATCTGGTCGCCGGTCCAGGCGTGAATGGTGGTCATGATGCCGGACACGATGGGAGCGAAGTCGTTCAGACCCTTGGCCATCGGGGCGAGGCAGTTGGTGGTGCAGGAAGCAGCGGAGATGATGTTGTCCTCAGCGGTCAGCGTCTCGTGGTTGACGTTGTACACGATGGTGGGCAGATCGCTGCCGGCCGGAGCGGAGATGACGACCTTCTTGGCGCCAGCGTTGATGTGGGCCTGAGCCTTAGCCTTGCTGGTGTAGAAGCCGGTGCACTCGAGAACGACGTCGACGTCGAGGTCGCCCCAAGGCAGGTTGTTGGCGTCGGCCTCCTTGTAGATCTTGATCTCCTTGCCGTCAACGGTGATGGAATCCTCGCCAGCAACGACCTCGTGATCGCGAGCGTAGTTGCCCTGCGTGGAGTCGTACTTCAGCAGGTAAGCGAGCATATCGGGAGAGGTGAGGTCGTTGATAGCGACGATCTCGGAGCCCTCATGACCGAACATCTGACGGAAAGCCAGACGACCGATGCGACCGAAGCCGTTAATAGCAACCTTTACTGCCATTGTGTCTCCTTTCGTAAGGCCCCCGCAAGCTACAGCGCCCGCCGTTGAGGCCCACAAACTAACCACTCGCCTAATATACCTTTTTTTTGACTTGAATTTCACGAGAATAGTCGAAATTGAAAATCAAATTTACGTTAAAACGTTTTAAAGAATAAAATAGCAGCTAAATCCGTATATAAGTCGATACTTTAAACTACCGGTTTGCTTCAATGAGCTTTTCAAGCCTCAAAACTCGATGGTAGAGGGCCGACTTCGACAAGGGAGGGTCAGCCATCTCCCCTAAATCACGCAGCGACAGATCGGGATAGCGCTCGCGCAGGTCGCAAAAGACCGCCAAGGCATCCGGAAGCGCATCGCGAAGGCCGCGCTGCTCGAGCTCATCGATAAGCGCAAGCTGATGTTGGGCAGCACCGGCGCTTCTGGTCTGGTTGGCGAGCTCGGCGTTCACGCGACGGTTCACATCGTTCTTAACCAACTTGACCGCGCGCGCCTCCTCAATCTCGGCAACGCTGCGCTTGGCACCAATCAGCTTTAATAGATGCTCTATTTCCTCGGCGCTCTTTATGTACACGGCATAAGACCCCCGCCGTGCATTCACACGCGCATGGACCCCAATCTGCTCCAACAGGTCGCAAAGCCCTTTGGCATATTGCTCGCCCTGCACCGCAATCTCCAAATGAAAATCCCCGCGTGGATCGGCCACGAAGCCGCCTGCGATGAGCGCGCCGCGGATATAGGCAAGTCTGCAGCAAGGACGAGCAACGATATGCCGGGGCACGCCGGCGACAAGTCCTCCCCTCCGGTCGAGGATACCCAGCAGCACCAAAGCCTTATCCAAATCGGGCTGATCGGGCAAGGTGATGAGGTAATTTCGAACCTTATGCAAGATCGATTTACGAACGGTGAACTCCGTTTTGAGTTTAAGGATGCGATGCGTCAGCGTGATCATCGTGCGCGCGACGGCTCCCGTCTCAGTCGCAACCGTCAAACGATACCGCCCAGAGCCGGTAAGCGAGAGCGTACCACTCACGCGCGTGAGGGCGGCAAGCGTCGACAAGTCGCAGTATTCACATTCGGGTTCGCAGCGCGCAAGCTCGTCGCGCACCTCAGCGGTAAACGACATGCAGGCCTATGCCTTCGTGTTGGCGCGCGAGAGGTCGCGATGGGAGATGCTCACATGGTACTGAGCGCCTTCCAGGTAACGGGCCGTGGCCTCGGCAATGGCAACGCTGCGGTGCTGGCCGCCCGTGCAGCCGATGGCGATAGAAAGCTGCGGCTTGCCCTCCGCGATATAGCCCGGCATCACCGTATCGAGCAACTGTGTCCAAGCCTTCCAAAACTCCTGCGTCTTGGGATGTTCCAGAACAAAATCGGAGACCTTTTTATCGAGACCGGTCATCGTGCGCATCTCGGGATCGTAGAACGGATTGGGCAGGAAGCGAACGTCGATCATAATGTCCGCCTCGACGGGCATGCCGTGCTTAAAGCCAAACGAGAACACGTGGACGTCCATGAGCTGTTGGTCGGACAGCTCAGAAAATGCCATACGTAGCTTGTTGCGCAGCGCAGAGGTACGCAGACGGCTCGTGTCGATAATCATATCGGCTCGGTCGCGCACGCCCTGCAGCTGAAGGCGCTCGCGCTGAATGGCATCGGCCGTAGTCTCCCCTGGCTTGGCAATGGGATGACGGCGGCGATTTTCGCTGTAGCGACGAATCAGCACCTCGTCAGAAGCCTCCAGGAACACGATGTCGCAGCTCATCTCGCGCTCTTCGAGCGCGGCGACCGCATCGAGCAGCTCATCGAACAAGCCCTGGCTACGCAAATCGCAGGTGACGGCGAGATGCCTGCCCACGCCCGTATTGATGCCGACGAGCTCGGCAAGCTGGGCGATGAGACGCGGAGGCAGGTTATCGATGCAAAAATAGCCCATGTCCTCGAACACGTGCATGGCCTGCGTGCGGCCCGATCCGGACATTCCGGTGATGATGACGATATCGGGGATGCGCTCCGAGCGCTCCGCCGCATCCATGGCATCTCCCTTTTGCATGTGCTGCCTCCCGAAAATAAGCGCGGGACCCAGCAACCCGGATCCCGCGCGGTCAATTGCCTTTATTGAGTATACCGCCCCGAGCGGATACGAGGCCTGTCTTACGCCTCAAGCGCAGCCTTGAACCAACTTGTAATACTCGTGGGGTGCGTGATGGCGGTGCCGACGACAACGGCCCAGGCGCCAGCATCAATCGCGGCGCGAGCCTCCTCGGGCGTATGCACGCGACCCTCGCAAATGATGGGAAGGCCGGGGAATTCCTCGGTCGCCTGACGCAGGAGCGGCAGGTCGGGGCCATCGGCCATGGTGCAGTCGATGGCGGCGACACCGTGAGAGAGCGTGGTGGATACCAGGTCGAAGCCCATATCAACCGCACGGCGAATGTCCTCGATGGTGGCACAATCCGCCATCAGGAGCACACCCTCCTCGTGCAGCGGACGGAAGGTATCCTCGACCGTCTTGCCATCGGGGCGCGGACGATCGGTGGCGTCGATCGCCACGATATCGGCACCGGCAGCAACGCAGGCGCGGGCGTGACGCAGCGTCGGCGTGATGTAAACGCCCTCGTGTCCATCCTTCCACAGGCCGATAACAGGAACCTCACAGCGACCCTTAATGGCGGCAATGTCGGCAAGGCCCTGGCAGCGAATGGCGGCGGCGCCGCCGAGTTCGCAAGCGCGAGACATTTGAGCCATGGTCTCGGGCGTACGAAGCGGCTCGCCCATATACGCCTGAACGCTCACGACGAGCTTACCCTTCAGGGATTGAATCAAAGGATCAACGGTCATGTTCGACTCAACCTTTCTCAAAATAGCCTTCTGAGACACCGCACCTTGACGTTCAAACCGTCGCTCGCGTACCGAAGTACGCTTCGCTCCTCTTTCACGTCAATCTGCGGCACCTCAGAAGGCGCACTTGGTAGTTATGTTTACTTCAACGACGCAAGAAGGTGTTCGGCGGCACCGATAAGCGGCGCGTCGCCCTCCAGAGAACCGATGAGAATCGGCGTGTCCTGAAGCGGATCGAGCGCCTGGCTGGCATAGCCCTCGTGCACCGAGTCCTTCCACGTCTGCGAACGCCAATCGGGACCTTGGTGAATCACGCCGCCCGAAAGCACGATGACCTCAGGGTCCAGGATGTTAGCGAGCGAGCCCAAGCTGGCACCCAGCGCAAAGCCGGCGTCATGGATGACCTCGGTCGCCTTTGCGTCGCCTGCACGGCACAGGTCGTTCACATCGCGACCGACCGAAGGACGGCTGGGGTCGACGCGGCCAAAGCGCTCATCGTACATACGACCAATGGAAGTGCCCGAAGCAACCGACTCCAGATGGCCGGAACGCCCGCAGGCGCAGGGAATGCCGGCGGCAGCCGAGCACTCGATGTGGCCCATATGGCCAGCAGCACCATGGAAGCCCTGCATCACGCGGCCGTTCTCGACATATGCGCCGCCGATACCCGTACCGATGCCAAGACACAAGACGGAGAACTTGCCCTTGCCGACGCCCCAGTGGGCCTCGCCCAGAGCATGAGCCTGCACGTCGCCCACGACGGCAACGGGAAGACCAAGGTCCTCGCGCAGACGCGGCCCCAACTGAACGCCGGACCAGCCAGGCATAATCTCGTTGGCATACGCGATAGCGCCCGTCTTGGGGTCGACGACGCCTGCGGCACCGATACCGACACCGAGGACCTCGACATCAGGATTCGCCTCAAGAGCGGCCTTGATGGACGCCTCGATACGCTGGAAGACGGCCTCGCCGCCCTCCTGGGCCTCGGTAGGAACCTCGGCCTCAAAAACGGGATGGGGCACGCTGCCATCAGCCGGATACTCCATAATGGCAGTCGCGATCTTAGTGCCGCCGATATCGACGGAGCAGACGTACTTGTTCTCCATGTCGCTCTCCTTCGGAGATAAATCAACTACAGGAAATGAAGGCGGTATTATCGCCGCAACTTGGTAAAGGTTTCCCTGGTGCCCGAGGTTGGGGTGAAAGTGGTCTGGCGTTGACCTAATGGGTCACGCCCGACCACTTGAGCCCCAAGATCGGGTGCCTGGGGAAGCTTTACAGGAGACCGTTGTCCTGGAGGACCTTCCTAATCGCCTCGACGTTCTCGCCGGTCATGGCCTTCACCGGGCGCGGCATGGTCGGGCTATCGAAGATGCCCATGAGGTTCATAGCGGTCTTGAAGGCACCGACGCCACCGGCATAGCCCTGGACGCCCGAGGTGACATCCCAGATGTGCGAAATCTCATTGAGGCGATCCTGCTCGGCCTTGACGGTAGCCCAGTCACCAGCCTGAGCGGCCTTCCACTGGCGCACGTAGCCCTCGGGCTCAACGTTGGCAAGGCCCGGGACAGAGCCGTCGGCGCCACCGAGGTAAGCGCCGTCGACAACAACCTCGTGACCGGTGAGGATGCTCATCGGATGGCCATTCTTCTCGTTCTCCTGAACGAGGTAGCGGAACGAGATGTCATCACCCGAGGAATCCTTGACGCCGGCCAGGACGCCCTCGGCGCCGAGCTTGGCAAGGAGCTTCCAGGGGAGCTTGGTGTGGACGCACACGGGGATGTCGTAGGCGAAGATGGGCAGGTCGAGCTCCTCGTGAAGGATGCGGAAGTGCTCCTCGACCTCGGTCATGCCCTGCAGGGCATAGAACGGGCAGGTGGCGACAAGCGCGTCGGCACCCAGCTCCTGAGCGACCTTACCGTGCTCGATCATGCGCTCGGTCTCGGTGTCGATGATGCCGACCAGAACGGGAACGCGGTGGTCGACGATGCGTACGGCCTCGGCGATGATCTGGCGGCGACGCTCGTCGGTGGAGAAGACGACCTCGCCCGAAGAGCCCAGGAAGAACAGGCCATCGACGCCGGCATCGATCATGCGGTTGATGCTGCGCTCAAAGGAGGCAACGTCGAGCTGGTGGTCTTCGGTATCGGGAACAACGACGGGAGGGATAACGCCGGTGAATTTCTGAGTTGCCACAAGAATCTCCTTAGTTGTCTGGCAGGCGGCCCTATGCCACCCACTCTTGTTGGCAGTGTCCAGGCCGTCTAGGCCAAAGAACACGGATAGAACGTTTGGTTAAAGAAGTCGACGACTTCGTTTTCGAACACATTGATACGCTCGTGAGCGTATTTGGCATAGATGATATGCCTCCGGTCACACTCAAGACCGTTGAATACGGCAAACTGGCCCTTGGGGTCGCTCACGGCATCCATGAGCGATGTGCCCATGAGCACCGATCCGCGCACCCGAGACGACAGAGCCTCGAGGCCGCCGGGCAGCGGGTTGGCAACCGCCGTACAGGCGAGGCCGCACTTATCCAAGGCGGAGACCGCCAAAGCGACACCGCCGCCAAGGCCCTCGCCCCATGCGAAGATGCGGTCGGGGTCCATGCCATCAAGATTGCGCGCCACCTTCGCCATCGCGCAACCCCAACGGACGCGCTCGACAAAAGCGGGCGAAGCTATCCCCCGCTGCAGGTCGTCCGCACCAGCAACATCGTCATCCAGCGCGAGGACGGCATATCCCATGGCGGCAAATCTCGTCATGTGATGCCAGCCGCGCACAGGCCGATCGATGTCGTGGAACATCAGGCACAGCGGCACGCGCTCAGATACTCGGGCACGACCAACAGGCTCAATCAAGCGAGCGTGGACCGCATCGTCACCGAGCTCAAAGGAGACCTCCGAGTAACGGGCGCAGGGGTTAACAAAGTCAATCGCCGTAATGGCCAGGCCTTGAATCTCAAGATTCGAAGCGCAGGTCTCTAAATCAGAAACATCTGCTTGGACATCACCGTGCCAGTCCCGATATTCTGCGAGCCTTGACGAAACCGTTCCAGGAATTCCCACAAGCCCGGGGACTATCAGCTCGTCAACATTGCTCTCGCACTTAGACATGAGCCTCCCCTCCCTTGCAGAAAAACGGAATGATCAAATCGTCAAAATCCTGAATCTCCTCGTGGCCAAAGCCCTCAAAGAACTCATGACGCTTGTCGCAGGACAGGTTGTTGTACACCGCAAACTGCGTTGCCGGCGGACAGACGATATCGGCCGTGCCCGTGCCAAACAACACGGGGCACTTGACCATGGGGGCAAAATTCTTGGAATCGAAGTACGCCAGCTTGGCATAGGCTTCCTCGATACGAGTCGAGTCCTCGTCAAACCAACGCGACCAATAGCGCAGACCCTCGTAGGCAATATCGTCGGCGTCCAGATCCCAAACCAGGCGGAAGTCCGATAGGAAGGGATAGAGGATGGCCGCGCGGTCAACCAAATCGCTATTGAGCGCGCAGGTCGCAATACCCAAACCGCCGCCCTGCGATGCGCCGTTCACAAATACGCGGGCAAGATCGATGCCCTCGAGCTCGCGAACGATACGGCACAGAATGCGGATATCCTGATGTAGGCGGACATAGTAGAGGTTGGCCGGGTCGCCGTCGATACCGGCAACGATATGCCCCGCGACAGTCGTGCCTTCAAATCCACCAATGTCCTCGGAGGGACCTCCTTGCCCAGGACAATCGAGGGCAATGAGCGCCATGCCCATGCCCGCAAACGACGCCTGCTCAAACCAGCTGCGGCTTGCACCCGGATACCCATGGAACTGAAGTACCAATGGCACGGGCTCGTCCGAGACGGGTTTAAGGTACTTGGCATGCAGGCGAGCGCCACACATGCCGGTATACCAGAGGTCGAAAAGCTGGCAGGTCACGGCATCGGTGACCGATGCCGTCTCGATCGCATAGTCAAGCCCGACGGCGTCGGCCTCGGCCATGCGGTCCTTCCAAAAGAGATCGAAATCTGATGGACGGGGCATGGCGCCCCGATACCCACCAAATTGCTGTTGTAGCTCCTGAGCACTTGGCATGGCTCGTGAACCCAACCTTTCGAAATCGCAACGGAGGTGCGCCCGGCAACGGAGCCGGGCGCACGGGAGGGAAAGCGAGGCTACTCGCCGAGCTTGGGATGCAGCAGGGACGGCGCAGCGCCGAGCAGCATCTTGGTGTAGGGGTCCTGAGGGTGCTGGAAGACCTGCTTGGCCTCGCCCTGCTCGACGATCTTGCCGCCATTCATAACGATGATGTCGTCAGAGATATAGCGGACCGTCTGGATGTCATGGCTGATGAACACCATGGCCAGGCCGAGCTCCTTCTTAAGGTCGGTCAGCAGGTTCAGAATCTGCGCGCGGACCGAAACGTCCAGAGCCGAGGTGGGCTCGTCGGCGATGATGGCATCGGGGTTCAGCGACAGGGCACGGGCAATTGCGACGCGCTGGCGCTGGCCGCCCGAAAGCTGGCCGGGAAGAACCTCGGCGGCGGAGCTGGGCAGGCCGGTGAGCTCCAAGAGCTCCTTGACACGCTTCTCCTGCTCGGCCTCGGTACCCAGGTTGTGGACGCGCATAGGGTCGAGCAGTTGCTCACGAACGACCATGCGGGGGTTGAGCGCCGTGGCCGGGTTCTGGAACACGACCGAGATGACGCGGCCCATGTGGCGACGGTCCTCGGCGGTACGCTTGGTAACGTCCTTGCCCTTAAAGTAGACCTTGCCGCTCGTGGGGGCCTGAAGGCCGCACATGACGTTGGCGGTGGTGGACTTACCGCAACCGGACTCACCGACGATGCCGATCGTCTGACCGGGCATGAGCTTAATCGTTACACCCTGGACGGCGTGAACCAGGTTGGGGTGCAGAATCGAGCCGGTACGGGTCCTAAAGGTGACGTGGACGTCATCAAGGAAGATGATCGGCTCGACGCCGTTGACTGCGGTCTCGCTCATCTACATCACCTCCGCGTGAGGGGTCAAACCATTTGCCTTGAGCACCTCATCGGGGAGCTCGGAATAGAAGTGCTCGGTGCCGGGCACGCGCTTGAAGACCGGACGGGTGTCCAGGCCAATGCGCGGATGGCTCGAGCGGGGCGCGAAGCGATCGCCCTTGGGGAAATCGCGCGGGCTCGGAACGGCGCCGGGCACCTGGTGCAGGCGGCCCGAACCGCTCTCGATGGACAGGACGGAACCCAGAAGGCCGCGGGTGTACTCGTGAATCGGGTTGGTGAGCAGCTCCTTGGTGGGCGCCTGCTCGATAACCTGGCCAGCGTACATAACCGTGATGTTGTGGGCGACCTCGGCGACCAGTGCCAGGTCGTGCGAAACGAAGATCATGGCAAAGCCGAGCTTGGCCTGAAGGTCGTTAAGCAGCTTGATGACCTGCTTCTGGACGGTAACATCCAGAGCGGTCGTGGGCTCGTCGCAGATGACCAGCTTGGGGTCGCGGGTAAGGGCCATAGCGATCAGAACGCGCTGACGCTGACCACCGGAAAGCTCATGCGGATAGCTCTCGAGCGTACGCTTGGGGTCGAGGCCCACGAGCTCCAGGAGCTCCTCGGCGCTACGGGTGCCGCCACGCTTGGTGAGCTGCTTCATCTGAGCGGAAATAAGCATGGAGGGGTTGAGCGAGGACAGGGCGTCCTGATAGACCATGGCGATATCGGTACCGCGCAGGCCGAACCACTCCTTCTTGCTCATCTTGAGCAGGTCGCGACCCTCCCAGAGAACCTCACCAGAAAGATGCTCGTCATCGTCGGTCAGGCCCATGATGGCCAGCGTAGTGATGGACTTACCGCAGCCGGACTCACCGACCAGGCCCATGGTCTGGCCAGGACGGACATCAAAGTTGACGTGGTCGACGACGTTGATGTCACCGTGGTGCTCAAACTGGATGCAGAAATCGCGGACCGAAAGGATCGGTTCGACAGACTCGTCAGGCACATGGCGATCGTCACGCTTGAGCTCGACATCGCGCAGGGCGCCAAGGCGAGCGGAGAGGGACTGGGCCTGCTCCTTGTAGGCGCGAACGGGGTCGGAGACCAGCAGGTCGGCCTCGCGGCGCTTGGAGGAATCGGTCGGATCCAGGGCGGCGGAGGGAGCAGCGGCCATGGCGTCGGTAATGCCCTCGGAGAGGATGTTGAGCGCCAGGCAGGTGATCATGATGGCCAGGCCCGGGAACAACGCCTGCCACCAACGGCCGGCGAGCACGCCGCCGCGGGCGTCGGCGAGGATGTTGCCCCAGGTAGCGGTGGGCTCCTGGATACCAGCGCCGATGAAGGTCAGCGAGGCCTCGAAGATGATGGCGTCGGCGACCAGGGTAACGGTGAAGACCATGATCGGGGCGATGCAGTTACGCAGAACATGCTTGATCAAAATCCACGGAGCCTTGGCGCCGGAAACGATGACCGCGCGGACATAGTCCTCTCCGTACTCGGACACGATGTTGGCGCGCACGATACGGGCAATCTGCGGAGTGTACATAAAGCCGATGGCGAAGATGATCGACGGCACGGAGTTGCCCAGAATGGAGACGAAGACGGCCGCGAGGGCGATGCCCGGGATAGACATGATGATGTCCAGGATACGCATGATCGTCTCGGAAACGGCCTTGCGCGAAACCGCCGCAAGGGCGCCCACGACCGAGCCGCAGACCAGAGCCATGGCAGTGGCGCCAAAGCCGATAATCAGCGAGTAACGACCACCGTAGAGCATGCGCGACAGAATGTCGCGACCCTTATCGTCGGTACCGAAGATAAATCCGTTGCCGGGAGCCTGGCGAGCCGTAAAGATCTCGACCGGGCTATAGGGGGCAAGAAGGGGTGCCAGAATCGCAGTCAGGGCGACCAGCACCAACACGACGGCGGCAATCTTAGAAGACAGCGTCATCTTCTTCCAGCCACCGAGCTTGAGCCCCTTGGAGGCAGCCTTCTCGAGCTGCTCGGTTTGCTTCTCTCGAATCTTTACCATAATCTACACCGTCCTGATGCGCGGGTTGATGAGCAGGTAGAGCATGTCAACCACGATGTTGATGATGATGAAGGCAAGAGCAACGACGATAACGACGCCCTGAACCAGGTTCGCCTCGTTGCCCTGAACGCCCTGCAGAATCGCGGTGCCCATGCCGGGGAGGTTGAAGATAACCTCGATGACGACGGCGCCGCCCATGAGGTAACCGATCTTAAGACCGAGGGTGGTGACCGGGGTGATCAGCGCATTGCGAAGAACGTTGATGCCGACGACGACCTTCTCGGGAACGCCGGCGCCGCGAGCCATACGGACATAATCCTTATCGAGCTCCTCGACCATGGCGGTACGCACGATACGAGTCATCTGGCCCGTCAGCGGAAATGCCAAGGCGATAGCGGGCATGATCATACGTCCCAGATAGCCAGCCGGGTTGGTGGTGAAGTGAGGCAGAGCACCCGATGCCGGAAGCACCTTAAGGTAGGAAGAGAACAGCAGGATCAACAGAACGGCAAGCCAGAACGACGGGGTTGCCAAGCCGGCGATGGAAAAGACGCGGATCACTTGGTCCGGCCATTTGTCGCGATACAGTGCCGCGATGACGCCGAGCAAAAACGAAACGACCGCACCGATGGCAAGGCCGATGAAGGTCAGCTGCATCGTGACGGGCAGGGCCGTGGAGATGCGCTTGGCAACGGAGTTGCGAGCAGCACCATAGGTGCCCATGTCGCCATGAATCAAATCGCCCATATAGCGCACGTAGCGCACGGGCCAGGGGTCGTCCAGACCATACTTCTCATGGTACTCGGCAACCGCCTCGGGCGAGGCACCGTCACCCAACGCCGTGTAGGCGGGGTCGGTCTTGGAGAACGACATAAGGAAGAACACCAGGACGGTGACGCCCAATGCCATGATCGGCAGCGCCACAAGACGCCTTCCAATCAAACGTAGCAAGTTGTTCACGTTCTCTCCCCTTTCTTTTGTCGGTAGGACCAACTGGTATATGAGTACGGATACTCATTACAAGACCCGAGCGACATCGTTGCCGCCCGGGTCTTTGTTTCAACTATGAGGATACGGTCCCAACGACCGACATCCTGCATACAGACTCAAGCGAGTCTTACGCCTTGACGGTCGCAACGCCCCTGAAGGACATGCTCGTCGTGCCGATGCCCTTGAAGCCATCGAGGGCCTCGCCGTTGGGCGCAGTGGACGGATCGTCCCAGGAAGCGGAGACGGTCTTGACGTGGACAACGGGGTACAGAACGGCGTTGTCGGCAATGATGTCGAAGCACTCGTTCCACTTCTTCTGCTGCTCGTCGCCCTCGGCGGCAAGAGCCTCGTCCATGAGACCGTGGAGCTTCTGCCACTCAGCGGAATCCTTCCACGGGCAACGGGTCTGCATCCAGACGTTGTCACCGTACCACCAGTTAAGCAGCAGGTCGGGATCAGCGCCGAAGCAGGACGGATCGCCAGGGGCAAGGAGGATATCGTAGGCCTCGCCGCCGTCGATGGCAGCGTAGGTGGCCGGCGAGGTATCGGTCTGGATGGTCACGTCGAAGCCGAGAGCGTCGAGGTCGTTCTTGACCTGGGCGGCCATGCCCTTAATCTGCTCGTTGTCGGTGGTGCGCAGGGTGATGGCACCCGGGGTGATGCCGGACTCCTCAATGAGCTTCTTGGCCTTCTTGGCGTCGGTCTTGTAGACCGTGGAAGCCTCATGATAGTTGGTGAAGCTCTTGGGCAGGTAGCAGCTGGCAGCGGTGGCAAGGCCGGCGAAGGTGTTGCTGACCATCTTCTCGGTGTCGAGCGCGTACATGACGGCCTGACGGACCTTGACGTTGTTCCAAGGCTCCTTGGCAACGTTGAACATAATGAAGCGGGTGCCGAAGCCCTGGACGTTGTCGATCTTGCAGCCAGCGCTCTCGAGCTGGTCGACGGCGTCAGCGGTAACGAGCTCCATAACGAGCGTGGAGCCCTCCTGCTGAGCGGTAACGCGAGCGGTGGGGTCGGTCAGGATGCTGTACTGAATCTTCTTATCCTCGGCAGCATACTCACCGTTGTACTCGGGGTTGGGAACCAGGGTGATCTCGGTATCGGAGATAGAGTCGTACATCCAGGGGCCGGAGCCGATCGGCTGCTTGGCGCGATCCTCCTCGGTCTGGGTGGCCGGGGTAACGCGAACGATGGCCAGACGATCCTTGAGCAGGGAGAAGTTGGGGACCTTGGTCTTGACCGTCACGGTGCTGGCGTCCTTGGCCTCGATGGACTCGAAGGGCTGGAAGAACGGAGCATAGGTAGCGGAAGCAGCACAAGCGGTGTAGGAGGCGACGACGTCGTCAGCCGTGACCTCGGTGCCATCGGAGAACTTGGCGCCCTTGCGGATGGTGACCTCGAAGGTGGTGTCGTCCACAGACTTGGGATCGTCGGTGGCGAGCTCGTTGAAGGTGCTGTAGTCGTGGTAATCGATGCCGTAGAGGCCCTCGACGACGTGCCAGTTAGCACCCAGGCCCACAGCGGAGCCGGTGCTGGCGGGATCGAAGCTGGACGGAGCGTAAGCGGAACCAGCGGTGATTACGCCGCCGCCACGGTTGGCAGAATCGGCGGAACCGGAAGCGGAACCCTCGTCGCTAGAGCTGCCACCGCAGCCGGTGAGACCAAGCCCTGCGACAGCAGCGACGCTGCCGGTGAGGCCGAGGAACGAACGCCTGGACATACCCTTGTTGATGATGGCCATGTCTTCTCCTATCAATAGAGAATCTTACCCGGGAGCACCTAGACGTGCCCCCGCGCAACTTGCGGACGATATATACCTTACCTACCGACGAACCCAACTTAGGTGCCGCGCTCGGCGACCGATACATACATCCGCTTGAACGGTATTTACTACCGTTCACCGAATTCGTTGACAAACGATACTGTAGACAGTATGTATCGACGAGGTGAGATATCAGTCTTCGTCAACCCGCAGGATAGCAGGGCTTTTCGCTTGGGTTAGTCAAACGTTTTAGCGTTAATAAAACCCGAAACCAGCAGGTAATCATGGCGAAATAACTGCTTGAAAATCGCGCAAGCATGTATACCAGTTGTTTAGGCTCGTGTTGAGCTATCGGAATGGCTAGCCGATGCCTCGGCGCGCTCGGCATTCCATGCGACGAGCGCCTCGTGGACCGCCTTGGCGACATCGGCAGGTATGCCGCGAACTTCCGCGATCTCTTGCTCGCTCGCCGCGCGCAAACGCTTCATCGAGCCAAAATGGCGCATAATGGAGCGTTTTCTAGTGGGTCCCACGCCTGGAACGTCATCGAGTACCGAAACCGTCATGGCTTTATCGCGCAACTCACGATGGAATGTAATTGCAAAACGGTGCGACTCATCGCGCACCTGCTTGATGAGATAGAGCGACGCGGACCCGGTCGGAAGCACGACGGGAGTCTCGTCCCAAGGCACGAAAACCTCCTCATCGGCCTTTGCCAAGCCACAAACTGGTATATCGAGCCCAAGGGCCTCAAGTTGTTTAATTGCGGCCGTCAATTGCGGCTTGCCGCCGTCGACAACGAGCAGATCGGGGCGCGAGCCAAAACGTTCGTCGGCCATCCGCTCGGGAGCATAGCGACGCCCCAAAACCTCGGACATCGAAACGAAGTCGTTCGCCTCGTCCAATTCGGCCTGGATTTTAAAGCGGCGGTACTGGCTCTTGTCGGCGCGGCCGTTGGTAAACACCACCATCGAGGCGACCGTAAAGGTGCCATGCAGCGTAGAGATATCGAAGCACTCGATACGCAACGGCGGCGATGGCAGCGCCAACGCGCTTTCGAGCTCCAAGAGCGCCCGATTGGTGCGGTCGTCGGCATACCCCGTACGCATCATGTAGCGCATGAGTGCATGGCGCGCATTTTTGGATGCCATATCGAGCAAACGGTGCTTTTCACCACGCTGCGGCCTATGGAGATGACAGGAGCGCTCGCGCTTGCCTGCAAGCCACTCCCCCAGTGCCTCCGCATCCTCAAGCTCGACAGAGAGGTTGATCTCAGCTGGAATATCAGCCGTCTCGTCGTAATAGCGCTTAAGAAAGCCCGATTGAAGTTCCTCTTCGTCGACATCCAAACCCTTATCGAGAATGAACTCGCAGGTTCGAACCGTTCGACCCTCACGCACGACAAAAACGCAAGCGGCGGAAATGGTCTCTTCGCGATAGAAGCCGATAACATCGATATCGACGCTCGATGGAAAGACAACCTGTTGGCGATCGTCCAGGCCCCTAATGACGTCCAGGCGGCGCTTGACACGGGCGGCGCGCTCAAAATCGAGCGCCTCGGCGGCCTCCGTCATCTCGGATGTCAGCTCGTCGACGACGTCCTTGCGATGGCCAGACAAAAAACGTTCGACACGTTTGATGTTCTTGGCATAGTCCGCAGGAGAAATCGCGCCGACGCATGCGCCCGGGCCACGACCGACATGATAGTCAAAGCAGGGTCGTCCGTTTTGCGCGCAAATCATATTGACGATGTCTTCTTCGCCCTTATGAGATTCGACGATGCGGCGGCAGCGACGCCACTCCGCACAGGATGCTGAGCAAATGGGAATAACCTTGCGCAGCGTATCGATGGTTTCACGCGCCGCGCGGCTATCGGTATAGGGGCCAAAATAGCGCGTCCCTGGCTTATGGCGCTCACGCGTGTATTTAATAGCGGGAAACAGATCGCTCTTGGTGATAGCGATAAAGGGATAGCTCTTATCGTCCTTAAGATCGACGTTAAAGTACGGATGGTACTGACCGATCAGATTGCGCTCGAGCACCAATGCCTCGTGCTCGGTCTCCACAACGATATAGTCGAAGCTCGCCACCAGCTGCATCATAAGCGGAATCTTCTGGCGCTCGTCCTGCAGCGTCACGTACTGACGCATACGGGCGCGCAAGTTTTTCGCCTTGCCAACGTAGATGACATCGCCCTTGGCGTCTTTCCAAAGGTAGCAGCCGGGCTGCGTGGGTACGCGCGAGACCTGTTCGGCAAGGGTTGGAATGTTATCGTGGCCTGTCACGTTTACCTACTTGCGGCGAAGCAACGCAGAGACCTCGGGCATCTTAAAGGCGACGGCCAGACCAAAGGTGACGGCGAGCGAGACGATGCCCGCAACGCAAACATAGCCCAAAGTAACCAGAATCGAGCCGCCGAGCGCTCCGACAAAGTGCTCGAGCGCCCACATAACGACGGCGCCCGTCGCCGCACCCAGCCCTCCAAGCAAAAGGCCAAAGAAGCCTCCGTGCAGTATGGACGTAACCTGAAGGCCATGCAGACGACGGCGCAGCCACCACAGCGAACAACCGACCAAGATAACGTAGTCGACGACATACGAAAGCGCGATGGCCGGCATGCCGTAGCCGAGGGCTACTCCGAACAGCAGCACCGAACCGGCCTGCCCAATGGCGGAGTACAGACAATAGCGGCCATAGGGCTTCATATCGAGCAGAGCAGAGAAGCTCTTCTGCATCAGCACGACCACGCCGTAGAGTGGCAGCGAGAGCGCCAGATAGACAAGGAACTCGGATACCAGCGCCACGCCGGACTCGTCAAACTTGCCGGCACAGTAAATCATGTTGAGCGGACGGGCGAAAACAATCAGGTACAACGCAAACGGAATCAGGAAGAACATCATCTGGGCGACACCGTGCGAGATGCCCATACGGACACTGTCGTAATCTTTCTCCTGCGCATCGTGAGAGAGCTCAGTGTACAGCGCCGTCGAAAGCGAAGCGGCAATCAGCGCGTAGGGCAACGTGTACCACAGGCGCGCATACGCGATGACAGAAGGACCGGTCTCGGGCTGTACCACCAGCGCGGCGGCATTGGTGATGGAGGTCGAAACAAACATGCATACCGTTGCAAGCAGCGTCGGAATACCGAGCGTAATCGTCTGGCGCAGCGCGGGATCCTTAAAGTCGATGTGGATATGAGGATGCACGCCGTGCTTGCCGAGCGCGGGGATTTGACATGCCATCTGGACAAAGACGCCAAAGGTCGTTCCGGCTGCAATAAGAATGATGCCGGCACGCTCACCGAATTGTGCGGACACAGGAGCAAAGCCCATAAAGCTCACGATGACAATCACATTGTTGAGAACCGGGGCAAACGTCGACCAGAAGTAATCACGGTGCGCGTTGAGAACGCCCGAGAACACCGAGCCCAGCCCGTAGAACAGAATCTGGATGGCAAAGAAACGAAACATGAATGCGGCAGTATTCATGCTGCCGCCGTCACCCGAAAGGAACGACTGCGTCCAGATAAAGCCCGGAGCGAACACGGTGCCCAGCACCGAAATGCCGCCCAGCAGCAAAAGCAGGATGCCGAGCAGATTGCCTACGTATTCGTTTGAGGCGTCGCGACCCTGTTCACGACGCACGCCCATGTACACCGGCAAAAAGGCGGTAACCAACATACCGCCCATCACGAGCTCGTAGAGCATATTGGGCAGGTTGTTGGCGACCTGATAGGAAGACGAGAGCAGCGACATGCCGATGGCGGCAGCCATAGCCCACGTGCGGATAAACCCGGTGACGCGCGACACGATGGTCAGTGCAGTCATAAGGCCGGCAGAACGGCCAACCGTAGAGTAGTCCGACGAGCCCATATCATCTACGTCGTCCTGCGATTGGGGACTGACTTCAGTGTGTTGTCGAGAATCAGCCTCGATATCAGGCTCATCGATTATCGCGAAGGGGTCGTCGACCAAAACGGCATCATCGGCAGAAAAAGCGCCGTCAACAGGCGTAACATCGTTGTTAAACGAAGCGTCATCGTTAGCTGCGGCATTATCACCAAACACCGTGTCAACTTCCCTGGCGGCAGCGGTTCGACCAGAAAACGGCAAAAGGTCCCAATCATCGTCGTCGACAGCAACGCCCTCGACCGGATCGGTCGAGCCGAGCGGTGACCACTCGTCATCCAAAAGCAGCTGCTCGTCATCACCGTCGGTTGTAGGCCTCGTGGGACGATCGGCTGGGGCACCCTGCAGCGCGCCCTTTCCCTGAGCCGCCATCAAAAACACTGCCGTCTCATCGGGGCGCGGCGCACGACGCGCCTCAGCGGTAGCAGGCATCCGTCCTGTACGGGATTGAGCCGCGGCCAAAAACACCGCCGTCTCATCGGGGCGACCCGAAGATAGAATCGTACGGGGAAGCGCCGTACCGGCACCGGCGGCACGCAAATACACAGCAGTCTCCCCTGGATCTGCAGCAGCGGACCAAGCATTCCGAATCTGGTCGTCGACCGAAGAAGCCTCAGACGCGGGCGTCTGAGAAGCCGAACCCTTTGCAAAGTGAGCTCCGCGCTTCGATTCTTCCTGCGGCATCGCTCAGTCCTCTCTCGTGATCGGGGCAACCGTCGCCCCGCAAAATGCAACTAAGTCGTCGGGGGCAAGCTCAAGCTGATAGCCGCGCTTACCGCCTGAGATAAAAATGGTATCCCAAAGGACGCATGTCTCATCGATCAGCGTCCGAAAGCGTTTTTTCATGCCGACTGGACTGCAGCCGCCCCGGACATACCCCGTCGCGGCAAGCAAATCCTTGACATGCATCATGGTCAGCGACTTTTCACCAGCGGCGCGCGCGGCGGCCTTTAGGTCAAGCTCGTCGGCAACGGGAATACAGCACACAACGTGTTCGTTGGACGGCGTCACGCAAACCAAGGTCTTAAAACCCTGGCCAGGCTCCTCGCCAAGTTGTTCCGAAATCGCAACGCCTAAACCCGCCGACTCATCACCATCGTCTTCATACGTATGGAGAATATAGGAGATGCCGGCGTTTTCCAGCTCGCGCATCGCATTGGTTTTCGGCGTCTTTGCAGCCTTTGCCATGGCATGCCCCTTCCCTCGCGTTCGAACGTAACGCCTAAGTATATGTCCAATGTAGCAGCATGCGCCATCTCGACACACAGAAGCGCCACCGAATCGAAAGGAATCGGTGGCGCTTCTCGCATGACGGCGTCTCTTTACTGGGCGTCGAGTTGTGCCTGACGCTCACGGTCGCGCTCGAGCAGCGGAGCCAAGAACTTGCCCGTGTAGCTCTGCGAACATGCCGCGACCTGCTCCGGCGTACCCGAGACCACGACGGTTCCGCCGCCATTGCCGCCCTCGGGACCCATATCGATCAGACGGTCGGCGACCTTGATGACATCGAGATTATGCTCGATTACCAGAACCGTGTTGCCCGCATCGACCAGGCGCTGCAGCACGTCGAGCAGCTGGCGGACATCCTCAAAATGGAGACCGGTCGTCGGTTCATCCAGAATGTAGAACGTCTTACCCGTCTGACGGCGGTGGAGTTCCTTGGCAAGCTTTACGCGCTGCGCCTCGCCACCCGAAAGCGTCGTTGCCGGCTGGCCCAAGCTCACATAGCCCAGGCCCACATCGTACAGAGTCTGGAGCTTACGCTTAATTTGAGGAATATTGCCAAAGAAAGCCAGCGCCTCGGTGACGCTCATGTCGAGCACGTCAGAGATGGTCTTACCACGGTAGGTGACCTCAAGCGTCTCGCGGTTATAGCGCTTGCCGCCGCAGACCTCGCAGGGGACATAGATATCGGGAAGGAAGTGCATCTCGATCTTAATTTGTCCGTCGCCCTTGCATGCTTCGCAGCGACCGCCGCTTACGTTAAAGGAGAAACGTCCCGGCGAGTAGCCGCGCGCTTTCGACTCCGGTGTGCTCGCAAACAGCGCGCGCAGATCATCCCACAGGCCAATGTACGTAGCGGGATTGGAACGCGGTGTGCGGCCGATCGGCGACTGGTCAATGTCGATCACCTTATCGATGCACTCGATACCCTCGAGCTTTTTGTACGGACCCACAGGACGCGTCGAGCGATGAATGGCATTCGTAAGGGCGGGTGCGATGGTGTCGGTAACCAGGGAGCTCTTGCCCGATCCCGACACGCCGGTAACGACCGTAAGCGTACCGAACTCAATCTTGGCGGTAACGTTTTTGAGGTTGTTGGCACGGGCGCCCGTGATCTTAAGGCAGCCGCGACCGGGCTTGCGACGCTCATCGGGAACCCGAATCATTCGCTTGCCGGTCAGGTAGGCACCCGTCATCGAATCGGGGCACGCCATGATATCGGCAGGCGTTCCCGCGGCGACCACGTGTCCGCCGTTCACGCCCGCGCCAGGGCCCATGTCGATCACATAGTCGGCAGCACGAATCGTATCCTCATCATGCTCAACGACGATGACGGTATTGCCGATATCGCGCAGGCGCTCAAGCGTCTTGATCAGGCGCTCGTTATCGCGCTGATGGAGGCCGATCGATGGCTCGTCCAAAATGTACAGGACGCCCATGAGGCCGGCGCCGATCTGCGTTGCCAGGCGAATGCGCTGGGCCTCGCCTCCGGAAAGCGTCGCCGAGGCACGGTCGAGGGTCAGATAGTCGAGTCCGACATCGACCAGAAAGCGCAGGCGCTCCAGGATTTCCTTAACGATGCGCCCGCCGATAAATTGTTGGCGCTCGGTAAGCTCCAGACCCTCAAAAAACTCGAGCGACTCGCGGCATGACAGGCAGCAGACCTCGTAAATGGACTTACCGCCTACGGTAACGGCGAGCATCTCGGGGCGCAGACGAGCACCATGGCAACTCGAGCACGGCTCCTCGCGAATGTACTTCTCCAAGCGCGCCCTGGTGTTTTCATTCGTCGTCTCGTTATAGCGCTCGTACAGGATATTGCGCACGCCCGAGAACTTGGTGTCCCACTGGCTGCGACGCCCATCGAGCTTTTGATAGTCGACCGAAATCTTCTGGTCGCCCATGCCGTCTAAAAACGCGCGACGCACCCGCGGAGGCAGATCCCCCCACGGCGTATCGACGCTCACCTTAAAGTGTTTACAGACCGCAGCGAAAATCTGCGGATAGTAGTTAGAGTTGCCAAACAGGCTGCCAAAGACCCCGTCGGCGATCGACTTCGAGGGGTCTTCGATTAGCGCTTCGGCATCGACCGTCTTCTTAAAGCCCAGGCCATCGCACTCGGGGCACGCGCCATAGGGCGCGTTGAACGAGAAATCACGCGGCTGCAGATCATCGATGGAGTGTCCATGCTCCGGACACGCCAGCGCCAGCGAATACTCCAGCAACTCGCCTTCGGTCCCCTCGGGAGCGTCGCGATCGGGCAGCAAGTATACGTTCACATTGCCGTGCGCCAGCGCAGTCGCCTGTTCAACGGACTCGGCAATACGGCCCAGGGAGTTCTCGCGAATCACGATACGGTCGACCACGACCTCGATATCGTGCTTGAATTTCTTATCCAAATCGATAGGGTCATCAAGCGAGCGAACCTCGCCGTCGACGCGCACGCGGCTAAAGCCCTCGGCGCGAAGATCCTCGAACAGCTTGGCATACTCGCCCTTGCGACCGCGAACCACCGGTGCCAGCACGAACGCGCGGCGGCCCTCCCCCGCAGCCAGGACTTTATCGGCAACCTGATCGGTCGTCTGGCGCTCGATTATGCGACCGCACTCGGGGCAGTGCGGCGTACCGACGCGAGCAAACAGCAGTCGCAGGTAGTCATAAATCTCGGTTACGGTACCCACCGTCGATCGAGGATTCTTGGATGTCGTCTTTTGATCGATCGAAACAGCCGGCGAAAGGCCGTCGATTGAGTCCAGATCGGGCTTGTCCATCTGGCCCAAAAACTGACGCGCATAGCTCGACAGGCTCTCAACATAGCGGCGCTGGCCCTCGGCATAGATTGTGTCAAACGCCAGCGAGCTCTTGCCCGAGCCGGAAAGGCCGGTAATGACCACGAGTTGGTCGCGTGGAATGGATACATCGATATCGCGCAAGTTGTGCTCACGCGCGCCGCGAATAACGATAGAGGAATCAGACATGGAAGCTCCTTGCCTCCTATAACTTCAAATCACACCGTCGATGAGTTTAGCGCACTCAACGCGCACAGATGTTCGTAATACAAGATTCTCAGACCTTTTGCTTTATCCGACACGCGCACGTCGCATACCCGACCCATGCTTTCGAATGCCATCGATCGCCCGTCACGCATCACAAATGACTCCCGTTCGCAAACGAGGGTACAATGACGCTCGTGTCACATCGTGGGGCCTTGCCCCAACGCATACAAAGGAGTCAGATATGGGTTGCGAGCACGCACAGGCGGCCGGCGGACAAACCGCACCGCAGGAATTTGAAGAGAACACGCTATCCGAGGTTAAGCGCGTTATCGCCGTGTTATCCGGCAAGGGCGGCGTCGGCAAGTCGTTCGTCACCGGTGCCATCGCCACCGAGCTTGCCCGCCGCGGCAACAAAGTCGGCATCCTCGATGCCGACATCACCGGCCCCTCCATCCCCAAGATGTTCGGTATGAGCGGACGTCATGTCCATGCTCTCGGCAATCTTATGCTGCCCGAGATCTCAGAGCACGGGGTCAAGGTCATGAGCTCCAACTTGCTGCTCCAAAACGAAACCGATCCCGTTCTTTGGCGTGGCCCGGTTATCGCGGGCGCCATCAGGCAATTCTGGAGCGAGACCTCGTGGGGGCCCATCGACTACCTGCTGGTCGACATGCCTCCGGGAACGGGCGACGTCGCGCTCACCGTTTTCCAATCGCTGCCCGTCGATGGCATCGTCATCGTCACGAGCCCGCAAGACTTGGTCTCGATGATCGTCGCCAAGGCAGTCAACATGGCCGAGAAGATGAACGTCCCCATTCTGGGCGTTGTCGAGAACATGAGCTATATCGAGTGCCCCGACTGCGGCAAGAAGATCGAGGTCTTTGGTAAGAGCAAGCTCCCCGAAGTCGCCGAGCGCTACAACCTCGACATCTTGGGTCAGCTTCCCATCAATCCGTCACTCGCCGAGGCCTGCGATAAGGGCGAGGTTGAGACCGCGCTGCCCGATGGCATGCTGCCCAAGGCCGTCTCTGCCGTCGAGGCCATCGCCCCGCACGAGACCGACGAGGCCTAAGTGAACGCGAGCGCCTTCTATGACGTCCTGGTAATCGGCGGCGGGGCCTCGGGTCTCGCCGCCGCCATCACGGCCGCACGCG
>CAKTWE010000020.1 GCA_934630385.1 uncultured Collinsella sp. | reverse complement strand
GCTCTAAGGTGTTTGGCTTTGGCGGCGAGTCGTACGGCGAAAAGAGTCAGAATTCCGGCCGAACCGATGTAACCATCGACGGCAAGCTCGTTTGGTCCGGCGGCAAGATGCTCACCCACAGCTACACCGACGGTGAGCATGACAACGCCTACGATGTCACCTATACCGAGTGGACTTCCGACGGTGCCGGCATCTGGACCCGCAAGGCAACCGCCAAGTGCAAGTACTGCGGCTACACCAAGGACCCGGTCGAGGAGAAGGCTTACGACCTTGCTTATGATCTGAACGGTTCTACTGATAAGCAGACTGCCGATTTCGCCACCGTCGAGTGCGTTGCCGCAACCGAGATTGCGGTCGATCAGCCGGTACGCAAGGGCTATTCCTTCGTGGGCTGGAACACCGCAAAGGACGGCTCTGGCACGAGCTATGCCGCGGGCGACAAGGTCGAGCTTACCGCTCCGGTAACGCTCTTCGCCCAGTGGAAGAAGGACGAACCTGCACCCAAGCCCTCCGACAACAAGCCCTCCGACAACAAGCCGGCCGACAAACCCGCCAAAAAGTCCGAGAACGGCAGGAAGAGCAAGCAAGCTCTGCCCCAGACGGGAGACGCCTCCGCCAGCATTATGGTCGCGATGGGTACGATGGCAATCGTCTGCTTTGCCGCCAGCGTCGTTGTTGCTAAGGTTCGTAAGTAGCAACAGCACGTCACCGCGATAAGCAACTCGCAACGAACATGACCCGCATCACATGGGGTGCGGGTCATTTTTTGTCCGCAAACCACCCATCTCTGCACCTCGGGGAGGGCCGACAAGATCGGCCCTCCCCTCTTTTGCGCCCGCGCATATTGCCACTTAACGGCGCAAATCCGGCACCCAGAATGGGACACATGGCCCACCCTAGCGAGCCGTCCGCGCGTACAGTAAAGGCAGGTAATCCATGGGCGGTTACAGATCGAGGAGGACACGACCATGAAAAAGAAGGCCTTTGCGATTCTCGCCCTCTGCATGAGTCTCTTTGCCGCAGTTGCCCTGGTGGGCTGTGGCGGAAGCGGTGGAGCTACCGGCAGCGGTGGCGGTGCGGAAAAGCCAGCCGTGGATATGAGGACCGACTTCATCTGGTTTAAGGTCGAGGTCCCCGAGGGCGTCGAGGTCACCGACGTCGCAGGCGATACCGCCGACAGGGCCCAGTTTAAGTTCACCGAGAGCGAGCACGCCAGCGATCGCTTCATCCCCGTCTTCGATCCTGACAAGAACGCCGACGAGCTGTTCGACTACGAGGCAAAGTGGAATGCCAGCTTTGAGTGGACCGAGAATGACCCCGTCAAGTACAACGGCAAGACTTGGCGCAACGCTTCCTATACACACTCGGGCGGCGTGACGACTGAGTACTTCACCGAAGCAGGCGGCGGCAGCGTCTACGTGCGCATCGACAACGTCGAGGAGCACAAGGATGCCGTCGAAACCATGATGAAGTCTCTGGAATTTGCCGATGATATCGCCAAGGCCAAGACCGAGGCCATGGATGTTAAGCTCGACGATATCGAGATTAAGCGCTAAGCGACTCGCGAGCGCAACGAAAAACACGGGCGCAGCGCCAACAAGCGGCGGTGCCCCAGCG
Source organism: uncultured Collinsella sp. (assembly GCA_934630385.1). Classification (GTDB taxonomy): domain Bacteria; phylum Actinomycetota; class Coriobacteriia; order Coriobacteriales; family Coriobacteriaceae; genus Collinsella. Next base: position 25,552 of record CAKTWE010000020.1, on the reverse strand, counting down.
TTTCGTACTAAGGGAAGGCCGGTAAACCGACCCTCCCTCTCTTATGCCGGCAGCCGACAAACGCGAGGATGCCGGACGCCGGAACCACCTCAAGTGTGGCAACGGCACGAAAACGGCAAGCACCCAAACACGTCCGCCCACCGATTTATAGCGCCGCGCGGTCAATTAAAACGATTCTTTTCAACGTCTGGGCAGTATAGTGACCAAAATAAGTGCATAACCGCACCCTGCGAATGGAGGAGTTATGACCGAACACCATGCCATCAGTCGCCGAGCATTTACGCTGGGCCTAGGACTTGCGGCGTTGTCGCCGCTTGCAAGCCTGCCCGAAACCGCAGGATTGGGCCTTCACCTGCGAGCGGCATTTGCAGACGACACGCCCACAGCAGCGGCCAACCTCGACAATTTCGTCATTCGCCTTCGCCCCGCGGGCTATTTTCGCACCGCAAGCGTCAATGAAGACGGCAACGTTATCGGCAACGTCTGTCACCTGTTTAACGACGGCACGTCCAACAAGCTCATCCTTGAGCACGTGCTGACCGATACAGACGGTACAAACTGGTATGCCATCCGCACCTTACTCAATTTCGAAGAGCATAAAAAGACGGGCTACAGCATTTGGTCGGTCGATGGCGACTCGGACAAAGATGGAAAGGTCATCCACGTATGGAGCGGCGAGTATGACAACAAGCCCAGCCGCGCTTTTGCGTTCGAACCTCAGTCAAACGGAACCTATGTCATCCGAGATCGCACAAACGAGAAAAAGGACTTTAATTACCTGGCAATAGAAAAGGACGGCAAAGACCAGGACAACAACAAGATCTGCCATAAGAGGAAGAGCATTCCGTGGGAGCTCGAACTTGTCGGTTACGACATGGGCAAGATCAATACCACGGTTAGAAGTATCGACTGGACCACGTATAGCAGCTACGTCGACGGACCATGTTGGATGAAATACGTCGACAACAGCAAGTTCCTCGACGAACTGAGCATCCCGGGCACGCACGATTCGGGCACCTGCAGCGTGGACAACGACACCGAGCCCCAATCCTCCCAAGCAAAATGCCAGCAGGATTACATCCCCACGCAGCTGCTCGAAGGCGTTCGCTATTTTGATATTCGACTCGGAAAAGGTGAGAACCCCGGCATCGACCACGGAGCTTGTTACCTGCGCAAAAAAGACGGGAACTTTATGCATCTCTCCGATGTCATCGGGTACTTCAATACGTTTTTGAGCGAAAACCCGACAGAAGCGCTCATCATGCTCGTGTCGCGGGGCAATGACGAGGCTACCAACGAAAGCCTTACGACGGCCTTGGGCAAGGTTTTTGATGAGAACCCCGACCTGTTCTACACATCGAGCCGTATCCCCACGCTGGGCGAGGTGCGCGGAAAGATCGTCCTGCTGCGTCGGTTTGGGCTCGCCGGCAACAGCGTAAGCAGCCACACATGGGGCCTCGACCTCACCCAATGGGACGACAAAATCGCAGCGCACCCCGGGTATTCGATGTGCCTCGTCCGAGACGAGCGAGGCATTGAGGCTACGGGCAATGCGGGCAACAAAGAGCCTTATTGCACAAAGGTATATGCCCAAGACCATTTCGACTGCACGGGAACCGAAAAGCTTATCTGGGTCGATAATGCACTACAGGAAACGGCCCATCTCACGCGCAGCAAGGTGAACGTTGACGATCACGGGGCCATGGTGCAGGTCCTGGAGCGTTGCTGGTCTATCAACTACACCAGTTGCACGCGATGGCAACAGGGAAGCAACCCATTTACCGCAGCGCGAGTGGTCAACGAGCACCTGTACAAGAGCTCGTATATAAACAATACCGGAGTTGAGAGCACAAAAGAGAACTGTCGTAAGCACATTGGCATCATTGCGTCCGACTTTGTTGATGCGGCACTGGCCCGAAGCATCTACCAGCGCAATTACGATGCGAAGCACAAGCAGACCGTTTCGTACTACCTCCCGACCCGTATGCGCATGACATACGGCGACTCGTTGAGCGATGCCGCGCTCCAGGATGGCAAGACCGTTGGCGAGGGCCATTTCCGCCTTGTCGACAGCAGCAACGTACTCAACGTGGCGGCTTCGGGCCATACGTTTGCCATCGAATACGTTGATGTCGATGCCCTGGGCAATAAGACCGTTACGGAGCTGCAGGGTCCAGTGCCCATCGATATCGATCCACGCGCACTGACGCCCCATTTTGAGGGGCTCGAAGGCCTTAAGGTCGGCGAGGACGTGCGCGCCAAGATCGCGGCGACGCTCGAGGGCAAGCTCGAAGGCGATGCCTGCACAGCCCAACTCGAGTTTATGCACGATGCAAACGGTGCTCCAGGAACGATGATGGCCGAGGGCGAGGCATTTGCCGCAGGAACGTACTGGGTGTGCGCGAAAGGCCTTTTGGGCGACGCGGCGCAGAACTACGAGCTTGCCACCGACGAAGCCGTAAGCTTTACTGTGACGGCTTCGGGCGACGCGGGCGGTGCAGGCAACACCGGCACCGGTACCAACGCGGGCAGTGCCGACAAGAACGGCAAGAGCAACAAGGGCAAGGGCTCGGGCGGAAAACTCGCCGGCACGGGCGACGGCTCTGGCATCGCCGCCGGGCTCGCCGCTGCCGCCGTAGCGACAACAGCCGTCGGCGCGGCAATGCTTGTCAACGATCGCGAAGGCAACGGAGGCGCTAGCGAATAGGCAAGCCGGCTTTCAGACGCATCGGCTCAATCAGGAGCGCAGAATATCGTTCTGCGCCCCTATTTTTGACATGAAGGAGTAGCAAAGTGTTGTTGTCCATGCATGTCACCCCCATGAGGTTCGCTAAAACTGCCTCTATGGTCACATTTTAGTCACCGCAAGGCTCCCATGCGAAGGTGCCAGACAGCACAGCAATTCGTGTCCGCGCGAGGCTTTAAACTAAATGCGATAAAGATGCATTCCATAAGAGGAAAGTGGGGCGACAGTGATGGGCGAACTGGTAAACCGTGGAGAATCGGCAATCGTGCCAGAAGTTTTTTACAAGCAGGTTTCCTCGATTCTCAACGCCGCTCGCGACAAGGCCTATACCGCCGTTAACTTTGCGATGGTTGAGACATATTGGGAAATCGGCAAGAGCATTGTTGATGAACAGGGCGGAGAGGAGCGCGCAGCATATGGAGAGGCATTGATTGCAGGCCTCTCCAGAAGGCTTACCGCGGATTTCGGAAGAGGCTTTGGCATCGCAAACCTTCGCAATATGCGTCAGTTCTTTCTTGCGTTTCCAATTCGCGACGCACTGCGTAGCGAATTGAGCTGGACTCATTACCGCAGGTTGATGCGCATTCCCGACCCTGATGCTCGCGCCTGGTACATGAACGAATGCGCCGATTCTCGTTGGAGCACGCGTCAGCTCGAGCGTCAGATCAACACCATGTTCCGCGAGCGCCTGCTTGCCAGCAAGGACAAGGAGGCCGTCACCCAGGAAATCCAAGAGAGCGCCCCGGCTCGTCGCCCCGAGGATATCATCCGCGATCCATATGTACTGGAGTTTTTAGGTTTCTCGGACGATACTGCGTTTCGCGAGAGCGATCTAGAGCAGGCGCTCATCACACATCTTCAGAAGTTCCTGCTGGAGCTTGGCCGTGGCTTCGCTTTCGAGGCGCGCCAAAAGCGTATCACCTTTGATGGGCGCCATTTCTATATTGACCTTGTGTTTTACAACTATCTGATGCGCTGCTTCGTGCTTATCGACCTTAAGACGGACGATCTTACGCACCAGGACTTGGGCCAGATGCAAATGTATGTGAACTACTACACGCGCGAGCTCATGAACGAAGGCGACAATCCGCCCATAGGCATCGTGCTCTGCGCGGACAAAAGCGATTCGATTGTCGAGTACACGCTGCCCGAAGACAACGACCAAGTGTTTGCCGCCAAATACCTGCCGTATCTTCCAAGTAAGGAAGAGCTGGCGCGCGAGCTGAGTGCCGAGTACCGCGCCATCAACGAAGCGACTAATGGCGAAGCACAAGGATAGCAATACGTTGCGACCGACACCACCGATGGCGCTCCACATCACCCGGGATAAGAGGAGCTTTCCATGACAGACAGACCGAAAACAACACTGCGCGACTGCATCTATGGGCTCGCCGTCGGCGACGCTCTGGGCGTTCCTTACGAGTTCAGGCCCCGTTGGACGTTTGAATGCGCGGACATGATTGGCTACGGCACGCACGGGCAGCCCGCCGGCACCTGGAGCGACGACACATCTATGACGCTTGCCACCTGCGACTCGATTAGGGAGCTCGGGCATATCGACACCGCAGACATGCGCGACAAGTTCGTAAGCTGGATTGCGCGTGGCGAGTATACGATCGACGGCGTTTTCGATTACGGCGGCACGACCGCCCGCGCCTTGCACACCGGCAAAGGAGGCTCCGGCGAGCGCGACAACGGCAACGGCTCGCTCATGCGCATCGCTCCCCTAGCGTTCACCGATGCGACGGACAACGAGATCAGCGAGGTCTCCGCGATTACGCACGCCCACAGAACGTCGACCGACGCATGCATCATATTTGTCGAGCTGATGAGGGATGTGATGAACGATGCGCTCCCCTCGTGGGCACTCCATCTGAAAGGCATGCCTGAGCAGGAGATCAAGTCAGGTGGCTTCGTGCGCGACACGCTTAAGGCAGCCACCTGGTGCTTCGTCAACACCAACAGCTACGAAGATTGCGTGCTTGCCGCCGTCAACCTAGGCGACGACACCGACACCACCGCAGCCGTCGCCGGCGCCCTCGCAGGAGCAAAATACGGCTTCAATGCTATTCCTCAGGAATGGATCGACACCCTGCGCGGTAAAGAGCTGATTGAGAACTGCTTGTTTTAGGGCGCCATTCAAGAAATAAAGTAGGAGGCATCATGGAGAGGAAGATCGCGAATATCGATAAGTTCCAAATGGACGAAAACGAGACCCCGATGCTCCCAGCGGGACTGAGGGAGGAAGAAAACCTTTACGTCCTCCCCGACGGGCGTTACCTCCCCTGCGGGCTCTACAGGACCGCGGACGGCGGTTCGCTCATTTATGAGCCATCCGAACTAAGCTTCTTCGGGCAGATGCTTGCTCAATTCAAAGAGTGCTAGAGGATTGATTGCCCGTTAGATCGACACTGTTCCAAACCATGGAATAGGTAGGATGTCTCCCACTGCGGCCTGTGAGGTAAAATCTTGACCGCCGCGGAATCCACCTGCGGGCAACGCTCCGATCTCCGATTGGGGTGAAGCCTATGAACTTGTTTCTTGAAATCCTGCGCCTCTCGATGTATGTGACCGGCATTGCCCGGAACCTCTACGCGATCTGGCGGGAATATAAGCAGCAACGGATAGCGAAGAGAGTCATAGAAAAGGGTCGGTTGCAGCCGACCCTTTAAGACGATAGCACCTGCGTTGCCCGCGCTTCAAAAGTTGACCGACTGAGGAGCGGGTTCCGCGGCACAACCTGATTTTACCCAGTGGGAAGGCTCTTTTACAGCCGTCCCACCGTTTATTTGCATCTGGCACCCTCAAACAATAGACGGCAGCCCGCGCTCCTGTGAGCTGCCCTATATCCCTAGCTTTCAGGTTAAGGCGCCAACCGGCACCGCTCCCCTACTTCCCAAATAGCGCACCCAGCAGACCGCGGCGTTTGGGCTTCTCCTCTCGGTAAGAGCCCTCGGCTGCGGCTGCAACCTGCCGCGGTTGCTCGCCGCCTCCACGGCGCACGATCTGGTATAGGAACGGCGATTTAACGTATTTGACCTCGATGGGCGTGGCGTGCACGGTGCTCTCGCCGGACATATGCAAGCTCGGGTTGAGCGGTGCCACGATATGCGTTTCGCGCTTGTCACTAAACGCTACCGCGGCTGCACGACCCGTCTGGCCGTTCACAGCGATGCGCACCTGTTCGCCATCGCGGCCGTCCGTCGCCGGACGATCGACAAAGTAGACCGGCACCATCACCAGGCCGTCCTTATGCTTGCGGGCCTTGCGCGCCCAGGTTCGGATGCTCTTTTTATTGAGCCCCAGTACCGCTTCGGCATCGTTGCCTGCAATGTCGAGCGCCAACTTGTCAATGACCACCTGGTCCTTGGTAGACACATCGACGGAGACAACGCGGAAGTCGCCTTCCTGCATGGCCGGGTCAAACGGCCCAACCTTGGCAAAGTCCCACGGCTCCAAAATGCCCATAAGGCGAACGTCCAGGTAGTTTGCCCGCGGATACGCCCAGTCGAGCACCTCGTAGTACACCAGGGTCTCCTTGCTCAGGCCCTTGCCCGGGAAAGACGCCATCATGCGCAAATCCGCGAGCGCCATGGGGAAATAGAAGAGCATCATGTCGTTTTGAATCGCGTCTTCCACGTCGTGCCTGGCAAAGGCGTCGGGGTACTGACGCACCAGCTGTAGCGCGTTGGCACGCGCCTGTTGCGGCGATATCTCACAGGGGATGCCCTGTTCGGGAACGTATTCGGCACCCACGCCCATGGTCAGGCGCTTGCTGAAGGCGCCGGGCTTGAGCAGGTCGGCAACGCCGATCTTATTGCCGCAGGACGGGCACTCGAACACGCGCTGGGTCGATGACCCCTCAAAGGACGCACCGCAGAAGGGGCAGGGAATGCTCACGTGCGTTGCCTCTTGGAACTCCTGCGCCGTGCCGCGGTCCTCCCACAGCAGATGCTCCAGAACCGACTGGTTGCGCCAGTTCGCATTGAAGAAATACCAGTCGGGGTCCACCGGGCGCTCGAGCCGTGACACATGGGTGAGCTTAAGCAGCCCATCGACAACCGTCAGCGGCGCATGGCGAATGCCCAGGGCGCTCTTGGGCTCCCCCGCATCGGCCTGCCACGGAACGACCGTGCCGCAATAGGCGCACTCAAAGCTGCGTTTAGCCTGGTGTGAGTACATAGGGCCGCCGCAGTTTTGGCATTTAATGGCAAACATCTCGTCCATGGAAACGTCCTCCTTTGCACAGGGCTGTCGACATTAAGTATGTCGGGCAGGCAGGCACATGCCCATACCCATGTGGCCCAAAATGGAACACCCGGTCGGACAAGAAGGGCCGCTCGTTAGCTCCAGCAGACCATTGCTGCATTTTCTGAGCATCGGCGCACGGCGCGCCCATGCGAGCTACACTATCCCCTTAATCATGATTGTGAGGACGATCGTTATGCTATTTGTAAATCGGCTGGTACATACGCTTGTTCCCGGCAGCGACGGCGAGCCGGTCGATACAACTTGTCGCACCAACGCGGGCTTTGCCGCAAGCCTCATTTGCATTGGCCTCAACATCACCCTGTGTCTGGCCAAGGGCATCGCGGGCCTGCTCGCCGGCTCCGTCTCGCTCATCGCCGACGCCTTCAACAACCTCTCCGACGCCTCGAGCAACATCGTGAGCCTGCTCGGATTCCGCCTTGCCAGCCGCCCGGCAGACGAAGGCCACCCCTATGGCCACGGCCGCTACGAATACCTCGCCGGCCTGTTTGTCGCCGTTCTGGTTTGCGCCGTCGGCATCAACCTGGTGCTCGAATCCGTTACCAAGATCATCAAACCCTCCCCCACCGCGTATTCGGCACTCTCCATGGCCGCCCTTGTCCTGTCCATGCTCGTCAAGTTTTGGATGGCGGCGTTCAACCGCACGCTGGGCAACCGCATCGACTCGGAGACGCTCATCGCCACGGCGCAGGACTCCAAAAACGACGTCATCACCTCGGCCTCGGTCCTGGCCGCAGCGCTTATTTCGCAGATGACCGGCTTTGACCTCGATGGCTGGGCGGGCCTGGGCGTGGGTATCTTTATTTGCATCAGCGGCATGGGCCTAGTGCGCGACGCCATCAGCCCGCTGCTGGGACAAGCGCCCGACCCCAAGCTCGTCCAGGAAATCCGCGACAGGATCATGTCATACCCCCAGGTCCTAGGCACGCACGACCTGATGGTGCACGACTACGGCCCCGGTCGGCAATTTGCCAGCGCGCACGTGGAAATGCCCGGCGAGGGTGATGCCTTTGAGCACCACGAGATCCTGGACACCATCGAGCACGATATCAAACGGCAGATGGGCATCGGTATCACGCTGCACTGCGACCCCATCGCAACAACCGGTGATGACCTGCGCGGCTGGGTCAAGCGCGGCGTAGCGCAGATCGACCCCACGCTTTCCATCCACGACCTGCACGAGCACGACGGGTTCGTTTCGTTTGACCTGGTGCGTCCCGACGACTTTGACATATCCGACGAGGAGCTGCTGGAGCTCGTCACGCGCATCGTGCACGAGCGCCGGCCCGATGCGTCATGCGTCGTCACGTTTGACTCGGGCTTTAGCTCGCCCGAGCGTCCGGCAGAGCAGCTGTAATCGACAGCAAAACGGGACGCAGGACCGCCGACTAACGCGCCTACGCGCCCGGTCACGCGATCCTGCGTCCCGTTTTTGTTTGCACTGCTAAGACTTCTAGCCGCTCGGCCGTTAGTTTCCCTGTGCGCCCGAAATGCCGTTTTGTAGCGCGTCCCAGGCATTGGTAGCCATATCGCCGAGGTTTTGCGCCGTATCGCCCAGCTCTTGCGCCTTGTCTCCCAACTCCTGTGCCTTGTTGCTCAGGTCCTCCAGCATGTTGGAGCTCGAGCTGTCCGTGGTGCCTTGATCGCCGGACGCATTGCCCGACGAGCCGTCTTTGCGCGTGAGCTGGACCTCCAGGTTGCCATCGCCGTTGTAGTATGCAGACGTAACCACCCAGTTGGCATCGACGACGGGCGTTGAGCCATCATCAGTCAGGACCACGGCATTCGAAAGATCGGCGCCGCGCGACTTGAGGAGCTTTTTGGCGTTGGACCAGTACTGACCCGGGATATCGCTCAGGTCGACGGTGCTAGACGAGGCGGACTCGGTTTGCTCGGCAGTGGTATCGGCCGTTGAACTCCCTCGTTTGTTGAGCATACCCGACACGATGGCAAACACAACCGACAGGGCAAAGAAAATCGCCAGCACAATGAGGATTTTCTTGATTACGTTCGACGAACGCGACGGCGTCTCTTCCTCGTCCTCCCCATACTGCGGAATCGATTTGGGATACTCGCGATAAGGTTGGCGCGCATACGGATCGCGCGACTCATAGCGAGGCTGGGCCTGCGCCGTGCGCGGCATATACGTCGTCTGCTGAGGCTGCGGAATGGGATTTTGCGGCAGGTTGTTATAAGCGCCTGCCGCCGCATTGCCATACGGCTCCGGCGTCGTATTGTCATACGGGTCCTGCGGCGCATAATCAAACGGATCCCGCGGTGTATCGCCATAGCCCATAACTCGCGTGGGTTCGGCGGACGCCCGCGTCGCATCAGGGGCAGCATTGCCGGGGTTCGACACAATGCGGGTCGCATCGGCGCTGCCGCCAGCCTGCGCGGAGCCATATCCGCCCATCACGGTCGTCTTGTCCTGGTCCATGCAACGTTTCCTTTCCGTCGCCTGCAAGCATCAAGTTATCCATGCATTCTACCCGCGCAAAAGCCTATGATGGGCAAAGCCCGCCGGTATCTACAAGACATGCGCGGCCGACGGTCACAAGCGAATCGAGGAACGTCATGGCAAAAAGCAAGCTCATCAAGGACACAACACGTGCCGAACGTGAGGAAATCATCAAGCTAGCGCTCGCTGGCTGCGGCAACGGCAGCTGCGATAACTGTGGAAGCTGCAGCTTGGGAGCCGGCGATCCATATGGCACCTACCAGCCCTACATTGACGGCGAGATGGAAATCGCCGATATCAACATGATGGTCGCCGAGCGCAACGCCAAACTTTTCGGCCTTCAACGCGGCTAGAAAACAAAAGCCCCGCCGGGCCTTGGTAGGCGCGGCGGGGCGGGCAAGCGGCTATGGGAGGTGGGCTTAGAAGAGGCCGGTGATGTTGCCGTCGTTGTCGACGTCGATGTTTTCGGCCGCGGGAACCCTGGGCAGACCCGGCATGGTCAGGACGCTGCCAGTCAGCGCGACCACAAAGTGGGCGCCGGCGGAAACCTTGAGCTCGCGCACGGTGATGCGGAAGCCCTCGGGAGCACCCAGAGCCTTGGCGTTGTCGCTAAAGCTGTACTGCGTCTTGGCGACGCACACCGGCAGGTTACCAAAGCCGTTCTCGCGCAGCTCGGCGAGCTGGCGCTTGGCGGCCGGCGTAAAGTCAACGCCGTCGGCGCGGTAGACCTTGGTGGCAATGGCTTCGAGAGCGTCGGCCACATCGGCGCCGTCCTCGTAGGCAAACTTGAGCTCACTCGGCTGCTCGATCAGGCGCATGACCTCGTCGGCCAGCTCGAGCGCGCCCTCGCCGCCCTTGGCCCAGACCTCGGAAAGCTTAACGTTGACGCCGAGCTTCTGGCACTCGGACTCGATGAGCGCAAGCTCGGCCTCGGTGTCCGTCGGGAAGCGGTTGATGGCAACCACGCAGGGAAGACCATAGACATTCTGAATGTTGTCGACGTGGCGCAGCAGGTTGGGCATGCCGGCCTTGAGCGCCTCGAGGTTCTCCTCGTTGAGATCGGCCTTGGCAACGCCGCCGTTGTACTTAAGCGCACGGGCGGTGGCGACAATCACGACGGCGCTGGGGCGAACGCCCGTCATGCGGCACTTGATGTCGAGAAACTTCTCGGCACCCAGATCGGCGCCAAAGCCTGCCTCGGTAATGGCGACATCGCCAAAGCGCATAGCCATACGCGTGGCCATGATGGAGTTGCAGCCGTGGGCGATGTTGGCGAAGGGGCCACCGTGGACAAACGCGGGCGTACCCTCGAGCGTCTGCACCAGGTTGGGCTTGAGCGCGTCCTTAAGCAGCGCGGCCATGGCGCCCTGAGCCTTGAGGTCGCGGGCGCGGACGGGCTCGCCGGCATAGCTGTAGCCGACGACGATCTCGCCCAAGCGCTCCTTGAGGTCGTTGATGCTCGTGGACAGGCACAGGATTGCCATGACCTCGGAGGCAACGGTGATATCGAAGCCGTCCTCGCGCGGTACGCCCTGAGCCTTGCCACCAATGCCGTCGATAACGTGGCGCAGCTGGCGGTCGTTCATGTCGACAACGCGCTTCCAGGTGATGCGCTTAACGTCGATACCAAGCTGGTTGCCTTGCTGAATATGGTTGTCGAGCATGGCGGCCAGCAGGTTATTGGCGGCACCGATAGCGTGGAAGTCGCCGGTAAAGTGCAGGTTGATGTCCTCCATGGGGATGACCTGGGCCCAACCGCCGCCGGCGGCACCGCCCTTGACGCCAAAGACGGGACCGAGCGAAGGCTCGCGCAGGGCCACAGCGCTCTTGACACCGCGACGGCGCAGGCCATCGGCCAGACCGATGGTCGTGGTGGTCTTGCCCTCGCCGGCGGGCGTGGGGTTGATGGCGGTCACGAGGACGAGCTTGGCCTGGTGGTCAGTCGGCTCGTTGAGCAGTGAATAGTCGACCTTAGCCTTGTCGAAGCCGTACGGAATCAGGTGCTTTACGTCGACGCCGGCGTTCTTAGCCACCTCGGTAATGGGCAGCGGCGTGACGGAACGTGCGATTTCGATGTCAGTGGGCATGGGCGGTCCTTTCGTTACCGAATGAGAAAAAGACCAATTCAGCATAGCACGGGCGCGCAATAGTAAAACACCCGTAACCGATGAATGGCGATATGTTTATCCAATGCTCAGCGATAGCCTACAGACCAGCCAAAACAAACCAGCCTCTAAACGGCTGGCTCGATGCCCAAATGTTCAAAAGTGCGAAGCGTTGCCTGACGGCCCTGGGGCGTGCGAATCATCAAGCCGCACTGCAGCAGATAGGGCTCATAGACATCCTCGAGCGTACCCGGGTCCTCGCCCACCGCGCTAGCAAGGGTCGTCAGGCCCACGGCACGGCCGGAGAACGTCTTGGCAAGCGTCTCCAAGATACGAATGTCCATCCAGTCCAGACCAAGCTCATCGATCTCGAAGAACTCGAGCGCCTGACGGCAAATATCAAGCTCAATAGGACCGTTGCCGCGCACCTGCGCATAGTCGCGCACACGCTTGAGCAGACGGTTAGCCAAACGCGGCGTGCCACGCGAGCGCGAGCCGATCTCAAGCGCGCTCGGATGGTCGATCGTCACGCCCAGGATGGTCGCCGAGCGCGTCACAATCTGAGCGAGCTCCTCGACCGTGTAGTAGTCCAGGCGATACGAAATGCCAAAGCGATCGCGCAGCGGGCCGGTCAGCATACCCGAGCGGGTCGTTGCCGCTACCAGCGTAAACTTGGGGATATCCAGGCGAATCGAACGTGCAGCCGGGCCTTTACCGATCACGATATCGAGCGCAAAGTCCTCCATAGCGGGATACAGGACTTCCTCGACCGAACGGTTCAGACGGTGGATCTCGTCGATAAACAGCACGTCACCCGGCTGTAGGTTGGTAAGGATAGCCGCCAGGTCGCCGGTGCGCGCGATGGCCGGACCGCTCGTCGTCTTGATCTGAGCACCCAACTCGTTGGCGATAACCGTGGCCAGCGTGGTCTTGCCCAGACCCGGAGGGCCCGAGAAAATCACGTGGTCGAGCGTCTCGCCACGGCTCTGCGCCGCCTCGATCAGCACGCGAAGGCTCTGCTTGATATGCTCCTGACCGCAGTAGTCGTCCAGGCGCTGGGGACGCAGGGTACGGTCGACATCGAGGTCTTCGGGCGTCAGCTCCGAGCCCACCATGCGCTCACCGTGCGCCATGGATGCCGCCGGCGAGTTGCCGGGCGTCGCCCACAGGTCCTGAGAGTCATCGGCTTCCCACATCACGCATCCATTCCGAGTCGCTTAAGCGCCGCGCCGAGCAGATCCTCGACACGCATATCCTGCCCATCATACCCGCTCAAGGCAACCTCGGTCTCCTGCGGGCTAAAGCCCATGGAAAGGAGCGCCGCGCGGGCATCATCGATCGCCGAGGAAGCGGCGGCGGGAACCGGCATCGCAACCTGACCGGGGATTACGTCGACCGGAACAAAGCCCTTGTCCTTGGCAAAGGTACTCTTGAGCTCCAAGATGAGACGCTGCGCGGTCTTTTTGCCCACACCGGGAACCTTGGCCATACCCTTGTCGTCCTCGGCCATCACCAGCGAATACAGCTGTCCCACGGTATAGGTAGAAAGCACGGCAAGTGCCAGGCGCGGACCGACACCCGAGACAGAAACGAGCCGATCGAACATCGTGCGCTCGTCCTTGGAGGCAAAGCCAAAGAGCGTCATGGCGTCCTCGCGTACCTGCATACGGGTATAGAGGCGAACCTCGCCGCCGGGCGTAGGCAGCGTGGCGGCAGTGCTACCCGAAATACCGAGCTCAAAGCCCACGCCCGATACATCGACGACGGCCGAGCTCATCGTGGCCTCGATAAGCGTTCCATGGAGCTGGGAGATCATCAGTATCCGGTTCCTCTCTGTTGATAGAACTCGCCGCCGGTAAGCGCCCGGGTACGGCTTAGGTTAACGTGACAGATGGCGCAGGCCAGGGCATCGGCGGCATGGTCTGGGTGTGGGTCGTGATCGAGCTGCGTGAGCGTGCGCACCATATACGCGACTTGCCGTTTGTCCGCGGCGCCCGTGCCCACCACGGCCTGCTTGATCTGCATGGGCGTGTATTCGCCAATCTCGAGCGCGCATTCCGAAAGCGCCACGAGCGCAGCACCGCGGGCATGCGCCGTGGGGATGGCTGAGCGAACGTTAGCGCCAAAGTAGATGCTCTCGATAGCCGCGGTATCAGGTCGATAACGCTCCACGACGCCCTTGAGGTCGCGGGCGATATGCGACAGGCGCACCGCGAGCGGGCTGCCCGCGCTGGTCTCGATGCAACCGTAGGCACGGCAACGAACCTCGCCACGCCGCTCCTCGATAATCCCCCAACCCGTATGGGCCAAACCAGGGTCGATACCCAAAATGACCAAGCCAACCTCCCCTCGCCACAAGCACAGCGCAAGACAAGGCCCCGCGCATCATTCACGAACGTCTGTTCTAGAATAACACAACAGGGCCAAGGTACTTAATGCAAGATAGATTCGGCAGAAGCAATGTGTGCGAGAGAATCCCTCCCGCAATGTTTCCGTCTGCCCTAGTTCTGGCTAAAGAATGGGAACTGCCTCGGATCCACCGGTGGATGCGACATCGGCGTGCCCTGGGGCCCGCCCTGCGGTCCGCCCTGGCCGCCCATCATCTTGTCGATGGCGTCCTGGACCTCGCCCTCAAACCGCTTCATGCCCTCATGCAAACGACGCTGACCGTCCTCGGAGCGCAGCTCTTCCATCTGCTCGGGCGAAATACCCAACAGCTCGCCCAACAGGCCCATCATCTCGCCGCGCATACGGTCACTCGTATCGTCGTCGGCAAAGCGTCGCACCTCGGCGCGCGCAAGCGAATCAACCGTCATGCGCTCCTTGCCGTTGAGCCCCAGATCGGACCACGCAAGCATGTACGGCCAGGCGCGCTCGGTAAACGAACGGGCCGAGACGATCGGGGCCGTCGGTAGCATGCGACGAGCAACCTCACCCTGGCGCACAAGCATCAGCAGCAGCGAGCAGGCCTCGGGCTTGGCGGCGGCCATCGGGATGTCGTCAAAGGGACGGTTGCGGTCCACGTGCGACTCGAGCGCACCATCGACCTCACCCGGCTCAAGTCCGCCGAGCAGCTGCGCCGTGCGATCGAGCATATCAACCGGGCCGGCGAGCGTCGAGAGCGCCTGCGCCAGCACGCGATCCATGCAATCCTCCACAGCGTTGAGCGTCACGAGCTCTTGGGGCACCACGGCCGAGGCGCGGTTGCGCACGCGTGCCACAAACTCGAGCGTCGACAGATACACGTCGCCAAAGGGCGCAAAGTCGCCCTGGTAGCCGCCGGACAGCGCGGGCGCCGCCAGTGCGTACTCAGTCTTGGAAAGCGGGCTCAACGCCATGGCGCCCAGCTCGAGCGCCGTATCCTCGAGCATCAGGCCCAGCGCACGCGAACGCAGGCGTTCGGCATCGCCCGCCGACACGTCGCGGTCGAGCACGCGCGCCGCATCCTGCGCATCGCGCTCGACGGTGCGAATGTGCAAGCGCTCAGCGATTGAGCGCACGGCAGAACAGCGGGCGGCCTCGGCCTCCTCCTGTGCCGGCGTAAAGATGCGATTGCGCCCCAGCACCAGACCAATTACGTTACGCGGACCCAAGGCGTCGACGGCAAGCGCCGCCAACAGGGACGACGGCAAATCGCCCTCGAGCGCCACCACGGCACGCGACGCACCGCGGGCGCGGGCATTGTCGCGCACGGCAAGCACCAGCGCCTGCCATAGCCACTCCTCGGAGCGAAACTGGGGCAGCTCATGGTCCTCCAGGGCATCGAGCATCACGCCGCGCTGAATTTCCTGAACCAGCAGGCTCTCCTCAAAGCACGGCGCCTGAGCCACCACGCGACCGCAATCGTCGAGCACAAACGACCCGCCGGTATACACCGACTCGTCATAGGCGCCGACCGGCACCATGCAGGCAAACCACACGCTGCGCTTGGAGGCGATCTTGCGATAGGCGCCGCTGCGAACGGCGGCAATGGCGGCCGTCTCGCGGTCGGTCATGTCAAACGCGTTAAACTGGAAATAGGCAATGAGGTCGACGCCGGTCGGCAGCATCTCGAGCTCGCGATCCAAGTCAAACACCACGGCGATGCGCACGCCGTCCACGTCAAACACCGGAGGCGCCCAACGCGCGTCGTTGTTCTCGCCGCGCTGCAGGGCGATGCTTGTGCGCGCGGGCACCACGCGACCGTCTTTGAGCATCATATAGTCAAGCAGGGGCTGGCCCTCAAACGAAACCGCAGAGGGCACGATGCAGATCATGTCGAGCTCTTGGATGCGCTCGGCAACGCCCGTCAGGCCCATCAACATATCGTGCTCAAAATCGGCAGCGCCCACCAGGCTGCCCGGCATGGCGCCCATAAAGAGCGGGGCCGGAACGCACAGCACGCGCGCGCCGTGCTCATGAGCCAGGCGAGCCTGGTCCTCGATGCGGCCGCAAATGCCCTCGATGTCACCCAGGCGCATATCGATCTGTGCAAGTGCGAGCTTCATGGCCCAGCCCTTTCCGTCGTAAATCGTCGTTGTCGTAGTAAAAGCGCCGGCCGCATAATGCAGTCGGCGCTCGCATGTGCATATGCTAGCTATGATACCCCGAGCGGGGGCGCGCTCCTAGAACGTCGCGGACCACAGCCCATGCAGGTTGCAGTAGACATAGACGGTACCGGTCTTGGAACCGCCGGCAAAAAACGTCGCGGGCTTCATGCCGGGCTCAAGGTAATGGACCTCCAGGCGGCCCTCGGCCTCAAGCGCGATCCACTCGATGTAGTGCTCAGGCAGGCTGGGATGCTCGACCGAGCCCACGCGTGCATGGATGACGTGACCGTCGCGCTCGGTCTCGACAACAGGTACGTGCTTCTCGTGCGCCGCGTCCTCGGTGTTCGCCGTCAGCTCCGTGCAGCCCGCAGGGGTCGCAACGTCGTCACCAAGAGCCGCAATGAGCTTGCCATTGGAATCCTTAAAGAATTTTGCCATGATGTTCTCCTTTGCTGATATGCCGGTGTTCTCGATGCTTCTTATGCCCAAAGGCAGGCAAACCATCCACGGCATGACAAATGAACACATAACGGGTGGGAACGGTGGGGCGGCGCTACTATCCGCCCCGGCAGCCCCATCCCGCGCGCAGCTAATGACCGTCGCCACCGAGCAGTGCCAGAACATCCTCGCGCGTAAACAGTGCCGATGAGATGCCGTCACCGCCGAGCACGCTGTTGACCAGATCGCGCTTGGACTCCTGCATCTGCATGATGCGCTCCTCGATCGTGTCCTTGGCGATGAGCTTGTACACGGTCACGGTATGTTGCTGGCCAATACGGTGCGCACGATCGGTCGCCTGGTCCTGCGCCGCCACGTTCCACCACGGGTCGTAGTGAATGACCACGTCGGCCGCCGTCAGGTTAAGGCCCACGCCGCCCGCCTTGAGCGAAATCAAAAAGACCGGCACCTCGCCCGCCTGGAACTGCGCAACCATCTTGGCGCGGCTCTCCTTAGACGATGCGCCCGTAAGCTTAAGGAAGGCGATATCCTCCTTGGACAGACGCTTGCCGATGATATCGAGCATGCCAGTAAACTGGCTGAACAACAGGATGCGATGCCCGCCGTCGAGCGCGCCGTGCACGAGCTCCATGCACGTATCGAGCTTGGCGCTCCCCGCCTTGTAATCCTCGTAGTGTAGACGCGGGTCGCAGCAGATCTGGCGCAGTTTGGTGAGCTCGGCGAGCACCTTGAGCTTGTCTTTCTTAAACTCCCCGGCCTCGCGGTGCTGCACCTGCTGGGCGATGCGGTCCTGGTTTGCCAGGTACAGTTTGCGCTGCTCGCCGGTGAGCTGAGCCACAACAGTGTCCTCGATCTTTTCGGGCAAATCGGCCACCACGTCTTCCTTGACACGGCGCAGCACAAACGGCGACACGAGCGCCTGTAGGCGAGCGGCGCTGTCACCCTCGGCGTGCTCGACCGGGCTTTCGAAGCGCTTGGCAAACGACTCGCGCGTGCCAAGCAGGCCCGGCATCAAAAAGTCGAAGATACTCCAGAGCTCGGACAAGCGGTTTTCGATGGGCGTGCCCGTCAGGGCAAAGCGCACGCCGGCAGGCAGACGCTTTGCGGCGCGCGCCACCTGCGTGAGCGGGTTTTTAATGTACTGGGCCTCGTCGAGCACCACGCGGGCAAAGTCCTGCTCGACGTACTCGTCGATATCGCGCCGCATAAGGTCATACGACGTTACAACCACGTTATGCTCGGCCACGCCGGCAATCTGCACGCGGCGCTGGGCCTTGGCGCCCACGATGGCGCACACATCGAGCGACGGGGCAAAGCGCTCCAGCTCGGCGGTCCAGTTGTACACAAGCGACGCGGGGCACACCACGAGCGTTGGTTTGATGTTTCCCGCCTCCACGCGCGCCAGAATATGAGCGATCATCTGCAGCGTTTTGCCCAGGCCCATATCATCGGCCAAAATGCCACCAAGGCCCAGATGCTCAAGCGAGCCGAGCCACTGGTAGCCGTCGATCTGGTAGCCACGCAGTGTGGCCTTGAGCGAGACCGGCACCGTAAAGTCCATCTTGCCGAGCGTATCCAAGCGCTCGGCGGTGCGACGGAATGCAGCGTCGCGATCGGCCTCGAGCGCCGGCGTACGCGCGAGCATGCTATCGACAAAAAGGGTGCTCGACGCGGGAAGCGACACGCCATCGAGCAGGTCGACGGCATCGACGCCCAGATCCTCGGCAAGGCCAAACGCAGCGCGGGCACCTTCATCCAGGCGAACGATGTCGCCGGACGTAAGGCGAGCAAACGTCTGGTGGCGCTTATAAGAATCGAGATAGATGGCAAGGTCGGCCGCCGAAAGCCCACTCGCACCCAGCTCGACGTCGAGCAGATTGCTCTTGACGGTGGCGCGCACCGAGAGCTTAGGCGCAGGGCGGACCGAGATCTGGCGCAGGCGGTCGCTGAGCATGACCTCGCCCAGCTCGGACAGGGCAGACAGGCCCTCGGTCAGCAAGTGGAACAGGCTCTCGTCGTCGCGTTCCTCAAACGCCAGGCCGCCCTCGTAAAAGTCGAAATACAGGGCCGCCGTGTCCATAACGCGAAACTCTGCCACCTCGTCGCGCGGCGGCACGCCCGGGCGTCGCTCTTCGAAGGGACTGCCCGGAGCGCCCAGGCTAAAGAGATCTGTCGACCAGTCGCCGTAGGTAACCGTAATCTTGCAGGTCACAAGACCATCGTCGACGCCAATCGCCATGGCAAAACTCGGCTCGGGCGCCACGGTATCGAGCGCAGCGGGCGCGGTCAGGTCGGTGTAGTCGCGCAAGATAGGCAGCGCCATGCGGCAGAACTCGCCCACCTGGTCGGCGGCGATATGGACCGGCGTGCGACAGGGTAACAAGTGCGACAGGAACGGCGCTGCATGTTGGGCAAACGCCGTGTCGGTACGGCGTGCGCGGCGCGTATCGACCAGATAGGCTGCATCGCCCGCGACAAAGCAATACGTATCGGCCGGCAGGCGCAAGTCATAGCTGCCTCCCGCCGCCGGTGCAATCTTGGCGGCAAGGAGCGGCGGGCGTTTAGCCGGGGCTTCGCCCTCCCCCTGCGGCGACGGCTCGACGGCCACCTCGTAGGCGCGATGCGTCGTCGTCCCCCGCGACCAAGCAGGCTCAAAGGACATGGCCCTGCCGCGCAGCAGGTCCAGCACGGACACGACGGAATACTCGGATACCGGCAACTGACGCTCGGCGACAAAGCCGCTGCGGGCAAAGTCATGCGATGCCGAGCGCGAACTCGTAATATCACCTAGGTAGGCGACCGTCATTGCAACAAAGTCAAGCAGCTTTGTCGACACGTCATCGAAAGCCTCGGGCACATGGGCAAACGTAAGCTTCTTGCCATAGGAGAACGTACCGCCGCGCACATAGGCATCGGCCATGCCGTCGATATCCTTAACCACGTAGGACACCGAACCGCAGCGAATGCGAAACTCGAGCGCCCAGTTAAAACGATCGGCAAACAGCGGATTGTAGTACGGCACCAGCGAGGGCTCCAGCACTGCCTTGGGCGCATCGGGGTCAATGGTGCTGGCGAACTTGCGACGCATAGCCACGAGCTCGTCCATGCGCGCGTCCGAAAGATCGGAAAGCGCCGCCACAAGGCTCGGGCTCGTGGGGACGGGCGCCGGGAAGGGAAAGTTGGGGTTGACCGCAGATGCGGTGGGCGCGGGGCGCGCGGGCTGCTTGGACTGTGCGGGCGGTGCCGTAAACGTGCGGACCGGCGTGCGCAAACCCTCGACGGGCTCGGCGCCGCTGGCATCCAGATACGCCAACGCCGTGGCGATGGCGTGCTTGCACATGCCGGAATAGCGGAAGGCGGCCGGGCAATCGCAGTCGTAGTCGACAACCTCGTGCTCGTCCATGTCGAGCGCCACGTGTGTCTTATACAGGTCGCCGCGCGAGCCGCGCACCGTGCCCTCGATAGTCACATTTTTGGAGAAGCGCGAGCCGGAGTCCTCAAACGACAGCACGGCGCCGTTGAGCATGAGCGAGCGCCCCTTCATAAAGGTACTGCTGAGCGCCGCCTCCTTACGAAGCGCCTGCACAAACGTCCCCTGCGCCATCACTTCCTCCAATCCACCCACCGGATGATTTTTCTGGGACGGGGATTAAAAAATCATTCCCGTCCCAGAAAGACTGGTCTTCCGCCACACGTCACCCAAAATGATTTTTAATCCCTCTTCCCAGAAAAATCATCTTAGATCACCGTCACGCGGCCTTGGTTGCCGACGATGGCCTTTGCCTCTGCCAGCAGCGGAATCGAGCGCGCGTTGACCTTGGCCGGCACCTCGGCGCGCAGCACGCGCCCGTCCACCTGCTCGATAAAGATCTCCACGCGGTCGCCGCCCGGGTTGGCGGTAAGCACCGTGGCAAGACGCGCCATATTGCCCTGGCTAAAGCGGCTGTTGGGCACCATGACCTCAAACACCTTGGGCTTGTTGTTCTCCTCGTTGAGCTCAAGCGGCACGATCTCCTGCGCGATGATCTGGTCGCCGCGGTCCGAGCGCTCGAGTTTACCCTTAATGCGCACAAACGCATCGGACAGCTGCGCGCCGGTCTCGGAATCGACCTCGCCGTACAGGTACCCCTCGGCCTCCTTGTAGGTCTTGGGGAACACCACGACCGTGGCCTCGCCTTCCATGTCCTCGAGCTGCACAATGCCCATGGGGTCGCCGTTTTTGGTCACGCGCTTGGACACGCTCGAGACCATGCCGGCCCACCACAGCGCCTTGCCCTCAGGGATCTCCTGGTTGATGGTGCCGCCCGTAGGATTCTGAACTTCGTAGCCGGTGTCGATCTGCGAGAACGAGAAGTCGCGCGCTTTGCTGAGCGCATACTCAAACGGGCGCAGCGGGTGGTCCGAGACGTAGATGCCCAGAACCTCCTTCTCCTGGCTCAGCTTAAGGTGGCGGTCCCACTCCTGGCCATCCGGATCGGGCACGCTCACCTCAAAGCCCGAGCCCTCAACGTCGCCAAACATATCGAAGAACGAGGTCTGGCCGCTCGCACGATCCTTCTGGCGCTTTACCGCGGCATCGATGATGTTCTCGGGATTGTTCTTGTCCACAAAGTGCATCATCTGGCGACGCGGATACCCCGTGGAGTCGAAGGCGCCTGCCTTGATGAGCGATTCGATCACGCGACGGTTTGCCTGGCTCGAGTCCACGCGCTCGACAAAGTCGTGCAGCGTCTTAAACGGGCCGCCCGCCTCGCGCTCGGCGATAATCGCCTGCGCCACGCCGGTACCCACGCCGCGGATGCCGGCCAGACCAAAGCGCACGCCCTCCTTGGTAGCCGTGAACTCGGTACCGGACTCGTTGACATCTGGCGAAAGCACAGGGATGCCGTCGTGGCGGCACGCCGAGACGTAGTGCACGATCTTGTCGGTCTTGCCCGTATAGGACGTCAGAACGGCCGCCATGTACTCGTGCGGATAGTGCGCCTTGAGCCACGCCGTCTGCATAACCAGGATGGCGTAGCCGGCGGAGTGCGACTTGTTAAAGGCGTAAGATGCGAACTCGAGAACATCGTCCCAAATCTTCTGGGCGACCTCGCGCGTGTAGTTGTTCTTGATAGCGCCGTTCATCCAGTGGTCGTAGGTGGTCTCGTCCGAGCCATCCTCCCAGTGGAGCACCGTCGACGTGAGCAGCTTGATCTTCTTCTTAGCCACGGGCTTACGGATACGCGAGTCCGATTCGCCCTTGGAGAAGCCACACATCTCGACGGAGATGAGCATAACCTGCTCCTGGTAGACCATGGTGCCGTAGGTTTCGCCCAGGATGTCGTCCAGGCGGTCGTCGTAGGAGACGGCCGGCTCCTTGCCGTTCATACGGTTGATGTAGGACGAGACCATGCCGGCGCCCAGCGGGCCCGGGCGGTACAGAGCGATCAATGCCACGACGTGCTTGTACTCGGTGGGCTTCATGTTCTTGATCGTGGCCGTCATGCCGGCGGACTCGACCTGGAAGACGCCGGCGGTGTGGCCGGAGCCCATGAGCTTAAAGATCTCGGGGTCGTCAAAGGGAATCTCTTCCTCTTTGATGTCGATGCCGAAGTTCTTTTTGATGTTTGCCTTGGCCTTGGAGATAACCGTCAGCGTGCGCAGGCCCAGGAAGTCCATCTTGAGCAGGCCCATGTCGGCAACGGTATGACCCTCGTACTGGGTAATCTCGACGCCGCCCTTGGTATCGAGCTTGGTGGGCACGTGCTCGTTGACGGGATCGCGGCAGATCAGAACGGCGCACGCGTGCACGCCCTCGCCACGGGTGAGGCCCTCGATCGAGAGCGCCGTGTCGATGATGCGGCGGGCGTCGTCATCCTTTTTATAGGCCTCGGCAAAATCGGGGTTAAACAGATCCTCTTTGCCGGGTTGCTTTTCGAGCACCTGCTTGAGCTTGACCTTGGGGTCGCTCGAGACCATCTTGGACAGGCGCTGGCCCATGTAGACCGGGTAGTCCAGGACGCGCGCGGCGTCGTTGATGGCCTGCTTGGCCTTAATGGTCGAGTAGGTGATGACGTGGGTGACCTTCTCGGGGCCGTAGAGCTGGCGAACATGCTCCACGACCTCGAGGCGCCGCTCATCGTCGAAGTCCATATCGATATCGGGCATCTCGGTACGCTGCGGGGACAGGAACCTCTCGAACATCAGGCCGTTCTCGAGCGGGTCGAACGCGGTGATGTTCATGGCGTAGGCGACGATAGCGCCGGCGGCCGAGCCACGGCCGGGGCCGACGCCGATGCCGTTGTCCTTGGCCCATTGCACGTACTCGGCGACGATCAAAAAGTAGGCGGCAAAGCCCTTGTCGCAAATGACCTTGTATTCGTACTCAAAGCGCTCTTTGATGTTGACGCCGCCGATCTCGCGCGTGGCCCAGTCGTCACCGTAGTGCTGGCGCAGGCCCTTCTCGCACTCGCGGCGGAACTGGCTCTCGTGCGTCTCGCCGGGATCGAGCAGCGGGAAGCGCGGCAGGATGATGGAGTCCCAGTCCAGCTCCACGTAGCACTTGTCGGCGATCTCGAGCGTGTTGTCGCAGGCCTCGGGGCAATACGGGAACATCGCCCGCATCTCCTCCTCGGTCTTCATGTAAAACTCCGAGCCGGTCATACGCATGCGGTTAGGGTCGTCGACCTTGGCGTTCATGCCAATGCACATGATGACGTCCTGCACGGGCGCGTCCTCGCGGCGCAGGTAGTGGAAGTCGTTGGTGGCGATGACCTTGACGCCCACCTGCTTGGCGATGTCGATGAGTGTGCGATCCATCTGCTCGTCGGTCAGGCCGTTATCGGTGGTGATGCCGTGTTCCTGAATCTCGATGTAGAAGTCGCCGGGCTCGAAGGTGTCACGGAAGGTCTCGGCCCACTTGATGGCGCCCTCCATGTCACCGCGGTCGATGTACTTGGGGATGATGCCCGCGATGCAGGCACTGGTGCAGATCATGCCCTTGGCGTGGCGGCGCAGGTTGTCGAGCGTCACGCGCGGCTTGTAGTAAAAGCCCTGCACGGCGGCCTCGGAGACCGTCTGCATCAGGTTGACATAACCCTCCTGGTCCTTGGCCAGAAGGATCATGTGGTAGAGCTCGGGCTTATGGTCGCGGGCAAGGGTCTCGTCCGGCGTAAAGTAGACCTCGCAGCCAAAGATGGGCTTGATGACCAGGGGCGGCTTGAGCTCGTCGATATTGCCCTTCTCGTCCCACATGGCCATGTCCTTCACATACTGGGCATGCTCGCGCGGGTTTTCCTCGGGATCGGGCTCCACCAGCTCGTCGCGGCGGTCCTTTTCCAAAAAGGCCTTGTCGTGGCTCCAGGTTTTGTACTCGGGCGTGTTGTGGTTGACGGCGTCGCAGGCCAGCGCCAGGTCGGGCACGCCATACATGTAGCCGTGGTCGGTAATGGCGACGGCGGGCATGCCCAGCTCAACGGCGCGATTGACCATATCCTGGATACGGGTTGCGCCGTCGAGCATAGAAAAGACAGTGTGGTTGTGCAGATGGACGAATGCCATGTGATGAGCTCCGATGCGGGTTCGTGTTCTGACTGAACGATTTTACCCCACGGCACGGACAGCACCCGAACCTAGCCAAACCCACACGGCTCCTCTTGCAGTTGCGGTGAAATACGGACTGTTTGGCGGCTTTTTTGGCCAAAACAGTCCGTATTCCACCGCAAGTTATTGAGGGCTAGAGATTGTAGGTGACTACTTGAGGTTCGGCGGGTTCGACGAAGATGGCTGGATCCGGCTGCTCCACGCGGACGAACTTGACGGTCACGGCCTCAAAGCCCGCCTTGTGCAGAACATCGGCGTAGACGCGCGCCTGCAGGGCGTGCTTCCCCTGCAGCTGTTCCGGCGTCTCATCCGGCGTGCCGCCCGTCTTGTAGTCGATGACCAGTGCGCGCGACGAATCGGCAGGGTCGGTTGCCAAGGCATCGATAGCGCCCTCGGCATAGGCGCCGTAGCGGGCGATGTCCTCGTCCTCGCAGCCCAGCGAGAAGAACGGCACCTCGGCACGGATGCACGGCCACGCGAGCAGCTCGGCACGAACCGACGACCTGAGCCAACGATTCAGGGCGACATCGAAGCGCTCGCGCTGTTCTGGCGTCAGGCGCCACAGGCGAGCCAGGGCGTCGGCACGCTCAGCGGGCAGAGCATCGGCACCCATCTCGATGAGCCACTGGCAGGCAGCGTGGAAGGCCGAGCCCAGCGCCATGGGATTGCCGGCGGGCTCGACAGCAGCCACGTCCGCATCCGTCGTCTCCGAGCCATCCGACTCCGCATCATCGCCAGCCTCGTCCATGGGCACGCGCGTCTCGGCGGCACGGTCTTCGGCCTCGGCATGCAGCGCCGCGGCAATCGACGAATAGCTGTACGAATCACGTGCCGGGAACGGACACGTGCCCATGCGCACGCCCGCCGCCTGGGGATATACGAGTTCAAACGAATCGGGCTTGGAGTCGGCAGGACCGGGAACGGCGGCTCGGGCATCTGCACCGGCACCCTCCGGCTCCGCATCGCCGCGGACAAGCCTGCCCTCGGCATCCAGTGAAGCGTTGGCCTCAAACGCCTGCTCGCCAAAGGTAAAGTCCGAAAGCGAAATGAGCTCGTAATCACCCGGCTGAGAGTTGTCGAACACCAGGCGGTCGGCATCGAGCTGCGGCATGTCCAGAGCGTCGGTCGGCAAAATACGGCGCAGCACGTCATAGGTCAGATCGGTCTCGACGTCGAAGGTCGGCGCGCACACCTTGCCACGGCTCACGCCGGCATCCATCGCCAAGATCACCAGCTCGCGCGCACGCGTCATGGCAACGTAGAGCAAACGAGCCCGCTCCTCGAGCGAAAGCTGCAGGTCGTCGCTGCGCAGGCGAACGAATGCCTCGGCGGGAGAGCCCGTCGCGCAGACGTCCTCCATGAGCTCCGGCGGCAACCATAGCGACGTGCCCTTGCCCTTAAA
>CAKTWE010000019.1 GCA_934630385.1 uncultured Collinsella sp. | reverse complement strand
GTTTGTCTCCACCCGCATAGCGGGTGGTTTAAAGCTGGCCGCTGCGCGGCCAGCAGACTAAAGTCTTGAACAAAAGGCCCCGGCTCGCGATGGAGCCGGGGCCAAAGGCGCAGCGTATGCAGTTGATGTTGAGCGCGAACAGCCCGTCAGCAATGGGCGTCCGCGTTCTACCCTACCCGCGGTGACGAGCGCGGCTGTACGGCGTATCCACCATGGGCAGATTTGGACGCAGCTTGCCGTCAAACGCGCGGTAGGCATTCTGCACGGCGGGCGCCGTGGGGATCGTTGCGATCTCGCCGATGCCCTTGCCGCCGTATGCCACGGGCAGCAGCTCGTCCTTCTCCACGTAGATGGCGTGGATATCCGGAATCTCGGGCGCACGGAACAGCCCGAGCGTGCCGTACCTTGCCTGGGGCACGCAGTCCTTGAGCGGCCAGTCCTCGGTCAGCGCATAGCCCATACCCATGAGCACGCCGCCTTCGATCTGACCCTGGATGGAGATGGGGTTGACCACCTTGCCGGAATCGTGCGCGGCATAGATCTCGCTCACGCGGCCGCCATCATCCAGAATGACCACATGCGTGGCAAAGCCGTAGCAGATGTGGCTCTTGGGATTGGGAACGTCGGCGCCCAGTTTGTCGGTCGGCTCCAGGTACACGTAGCCAAACTCGCATCCCTCGAGCGCCTTGATGGCAGCCGCGGGATCCTGAGGATGCATGCCCTGGCCGGCGACGAGCTCCTGCGTGCGCAGCTGATAGGCGCGGCCGTCGTCGTACTCGATCTTGACGCCGTCGCCATGCGCGCTCACGGGAGCATCGGGCGCAGGCTTACCGGCCTCGATGCCGACCATGGCATCGCGCAGCAGGAAGGCGGCACCGCGCACGGCCTCGCCAGTCACGACCGTCTGTCGCGAGCCAGACGTGGTGCCGGAGTCGGGAGCGTTCTCGGTGGAGCACTCGCCGTTGGCAATGCAGCTCAGCGGCAGACCGCAGGCCTCAGCAACGTCCTGCAAAAAGACCGTGTTGCAGCCCTGGCCGATGTCGGACGTGGCGGCGTAGACCACGGCCACGCCGTTCTCGATGCGGATCTTGCAGCGACCGGCATCGGGCAGGCCCACGCCCACGCCGGCGTTCTTCATGGCGCAGGCGATACCGGCGTGTCCGGGATGCGCATAGTAGGCATCTTTGACCTCGAGCAGCGTCTCCTTAAGCGCCGTGGAGCAGTCGGCAATCTGGCCGTTGGGCAAAACCTCGCCCGGCTCGATGGCGTTTCGGTAGCGAATCTCCCACGGATCCACGCCGACCTTCTCTGCCAGCAGGTCGATCAGGCTCTCGAGTGCAAACTCGGACTGACAGACGCCAAAGCCGCGGTACGCGCCGGCGGGCGGGTTGTTGGTGTAGTAGCCAAAACCGCGAATGTCGGTGTTCTGATACTTGTAGGGACCGACGGCATGCGTGCAGGCGCGCTCGAGCACCGGGCCGCACAGCGATGCGTAGGCGCCGGTATCAAAGTTGATCTCGCAGTCCAGGCCGGTAAAGTTGCCCTCGGTGTCGCAACCCAGCGTAAAGGTGCCGTCCATGGCATGGCGCTTGGGATGGAAAGCGAGCGACTCGGCACGCGTGAGCTTGCACTTCACAGGACGCTGGAACTTATAGGCGGCGAGTGCGGCCAGGTGCTGGATGGACACGTCCTCCTTGCCGCCAAAGCCGCCACCCACGAGCATGGTCTCGACGACCACGCGCTCGGGCTCGTTATCCCAGCCAAACATGTGGGCGCACTCTTTACGCGTATCGTAGGCGCCCTGGTCGGTCGACTGCACCTTGACGCCGTTCTTGTACGGGAAGGCGACGGCGCACTCGGGCTCCAAGAAGGCATGCTCGGTAAAGGGCGTGGTAAAGCGCTGCGTCACGGTGAACGCGCTTTCTGCCAGCGCCTTGGCGGCGTCGCCGCGCGTCACGTGACGGCTCTGGCACACGTTGTCCTTGAGCTCCACCGTGTTGCCAAAGGCAAAGAAGCTGTCATGCAGGCGCGGCGCGTCGGCGGCCTTGGCCTCGACAATGTTGCGCACGGGCTCCAGCGGCTCGTAATCAATCTTTACGAGCTTCTTGGCCTTCTCGAGCGTCGCTTCGTCCTCGGCGACCACCAGCACGATGGCATCGCCCACGCAGCGGGTGATATCGCCCTGGGCGATCATGACGTCCCAGTCCTGGATAAGGTGGCCGACCTGGTTGACCGGCACGTCCTCGGCGCGCAGGATGCCCACCACACCGGGCAGGGCCTCGGCCTTTGAGGTGTCGATAGAGAGCACGCGAGCGCGCGGATACTTGGAGCGCACGGCGCTGGCGTAGGTCAGGCCCGGCTGATCGAGCTCGTCGATGTCATCGGGGTATTTGCCTTCGCCGAGCACCTTCTTGCGCACGTCGATACGGAAAGCGCGCTTGCCCACGCCGTAGTCGTCACCGCGCTCCAGATCCTCGTCGATCTGCTTTTCGCCGCGGAGCACCGCAGCGGCCAGCGCAATGCCCTCGATGATCTTCTTGTAGCCGGTGCAACGGCAGACGTTGCCGCGAATGGCGTACTTGATCTGCTCCTCGGTGGGCTCGGGGTCCTCGGCGATGAGCGCTGCACCCGCCATGACCATACCGGGGATGCAAAAACCGCACTGCACGGCGCCCACGGCGCCAAAGGCGTACACAAAGGCCTCGCGCACGTCCTGGGGCAGGCCCTCGACGGTCACGATGTTGCGGCCGGCGGCAAGGGCGGTGGTCAGCACACAGGCCTTGACGGCCGCACCGTCCACGTGGATGGTGCAGGTACCGCACGCGCCCTCGGAGCAGCCGTCCTTGGCGGAGTGAATATGCAGGTCGTCGCGCAGGTAGCGCAGCAGCGGTTTATTTTGGGTCGTCGTATGCTCGACGCCGTTAACGGTAAAAGTGAATTCCTGTGCCATGGTGATCCCCTCTACACGCCGGCGGCGATGCCGGTGCGGTCGTGGATGGCGCCATGCGGGCAGACGACGGCGCACATACCGCACGACAGGCAGTCCGCGCCGTCGATATGGGCGCAGTTGTCCTCGATGCGGATAGCGCCGGCAGGGCACTTTTTGGCGCACATGCCGCAACCGATGCAGCTCGTGTCGCAGATCTTGCGCGCAATGGCGCCCTTATCGGTGTTGTTGCAGCGCACCAGAATGTTCTGGTAGCCGGGAACGAAGGCAATCACGCGCTGCGGGCACGCCATGCCGCACAGGCCACAGCCCGTGCACTTGGAGCGATCAACGCGGGCGATGCCATCGACCAGCGCAATGGCGCCGTGGGGGCAGGCTGTGACGCAGGCGCCACAGCCAATGCAGCCTTCGCTGCAGCGGGCGTCGCCGCCTGCGGAGGCGCAACCGCTTCCGCAGGCAACGTAGGCCACGTTATGTTGAATGGATTTGGCCATAAGAGACTCGCCTATTTCTTAAGAAGGTACGAATAGCTGTCGCGCACGGCCTTGATGGTCAGGCGGACGGCCTCGGGCAGACCGGTGTTGACGGCATCGACCGAGACGGTGCGAACCGTGCCGGCGACGCGAACCTTAAAGTGGTCCTCGTCCACGGCCAGGAAGCCCTCGTTCTCGGAGTTCTCCATGTCCTGATCGCTCCAGAACAGGGTGAGCTTGTCCTTGTAGGGACGACCCTCCTGGTAGGGGCAGAACACGGCGCAGTTGCCGCACTCGTTGCACATGCCGTCGACATGGACGACCTGATGCTTGGCTAGACCCGGCACCTTAATGGCAACGTTGGCGCGGTTGGGGCACACGTCGCAGCAGACCTCGCACACCGAGCCGCAGCCCAGGCAGCGGGTCTTGGTGCAGCTGCGCTTGTCGCGGCACAGCGACCCCTTGCGCTCATAGCAGGTGTCCTCGCGACCGGCCTGCTCGTTGCAGTCGGCGTACTTGTTAAAGTCCACGCCGGCGATGGCACGGGCGACCTCGGCGGCATCGGCAATAGCCTCGACCACGGTGGCCGGACCGCGACGGCAGTCACCTGCAGCCCAAACGCCCTCGACGC
This sequence comes from uncultured Collinsella sp., assembly GCA_934630385.1. Classification (GTDB taxonomy): domain Bacteria; phylum Actinomycetota; class Coriobacteriia; order Coriobacteriales; family Coriobacteriaceae; genus Collinsella. The sequence continues at coordinate 23,416 of CAKTWE010000019.1, read as the reverse complement.
CGGTGGAGGTGGCGGCAAGGCGGCCGCGACGGTCGTGCTCGACGCCCGCGGCGTCGTACAGGCTGGCATCGATGCCCTCGCCCACGGCGCAGATCACCGTGGTGGCGGAAAGCTCGACGGTCTCGCCCGTGGCGACGGGGCTGCGACGGCCGCTTGCATCCGGCTCGCCAAGCTCCATGACGTCGCAGGTCAGCACGGCGCCGTTGAGCGCCTTGGGTGCCAGCAGCTCGCAGAACTCAACGCCGTCGGCAAGAGCAAGATCGAGTTCCTCCTCGTCGGCGGGCATTTGCTTCTTGGTGCGGCGATACACCAGGCGCACGTTCTTCACGCCAGCCAGGCGCTTGGCCACGCGGGCGGCGTCCATGGCGGTGTTGCCGGCGCCGACGACCACGACGTCCTCGCCCAGCTCGAGTTTCTCGCCCTTCTTGGCGGCCTCGAGGAACTCCAGCACGTCGAGCTCGGCGCCCTCGCCCAAGCCCGCAGAGCCGGGCATCCAGGCACCGGTGGCCACGACCACGTCGGTAAAGCCCTGGGCCCTGAGCTCGTCGATGGACTCCACGCGGGCGTTGAGCTGCACCTTGGCACCAAAGGCCAGGCAGAGCTCTGCATCGTGGGAGATATCGTCGCTCGCGATGCGGAACTCGGGAATCACGTGACGGACCACGCCACCGAGCGAATCGCGGGCCTCAAAGATGGTGACGGGCACGCCGGCACGCGTCAGGAAGAACGCAGTCGCCAGGCCGGCCGGGCCGCCGCCGATAACGGCAACGTTGCGCTCGCCGTCGTTGGCGATGGCCTGGGCGCGCAGCTTGGGCAGCACGGCGGTCATGGCCTCGCGGGCGGCCTTGAGCTTGCTAGCGCGAATCTGGGCGCCCTCGGGCTCGTAGAATGCACGCTCGCAGGCACGGCCGCAGGGATGCGGGCAGATGGTACCGGTAATGAACGGCAGGGCGTTGCGCTCGATGATGATGTTGAGTGCATCCTCGTAGCGGCCCTCGTCAACAGCCGCCAGATAGGCGGGGATATCCTGCTGGATGGGGCAGCTCGTGCGGCACGGCGTGGTAAAGCAGTCGGAAAGCGGGCTCTTGCCGGCGACCTTGCGGTCGGGCAGCGGGCGCAGCGGCTTCTTGTAGAGCGGGTTGGTGAGCGAGTCGGTCTGGATCGCGGTCACGGCCTCGAGCGAGACGCCCGCGAACGGCTTGCCGTCCAGATCGGTGAACTCGCCGGCCATCTGACTAAAGCGCTCGTAGCCACCGGGCTTGAGCACGTCGGTCGCCAGAGTAACGGGCCAAATGCCGGCATCGTACAGGGCGCGGATGTTGTAGACCGTGGCACCGCCGGAATAGCTGATGCGCAGCTTGCCATCGAACTGCTCGGTAATGCGGCGGGCGGCCTCGATGGTCAGCGAGAACAGCGAACGGCCCGACATGTACATCTCGGTGGAGGGCAGCTCGTTCCTCGTCACGTCGACGGGGAACGTGTTGGTCAGTTTGACGCCAAACTCCAGGCCGCGCTCGGCGCACAGGGCAATCAGGCGCTCGAACATGGGCACGGCGTCGACCCACTGCAGGTCCTCGCGGAAGTGCGTGTCATCGAAGACGATGTAGTCAAAGCCCAGCTCGTTCAGGCGCTGACGGGCAAACCCATAGCCCAGCAGCGTGGGGTTGCACTTGATGTAGGTGTTGAGGCCCTTCTCGGTGATGAGGTAGGTCGCGATGCGCTCGATCTCGGCCGGCGGGCAGCCATGCAGCGTGGACTCGGTGATGGAGTTGGAGACGCGCGCCGGGATGGACTCGACAAACGCGGCATCGACATGCTCAAACTTGTCCAGGTTAGCGAGCGCCCACGTGCGGCACTCGTTCCAGACGTCGGAGCCGCTGGCGTCCTTCATGCCCTCGATGTAGGCGTCGACCTTGGGGCTCTTGATGCCCTCGAGGTCATAGCCCACCGACATGTTAAAGACAAAACCGTCCGGGCTGCCCAGGCCGTACTCACGGGCGATCAGGTGGCAGGCGAACCATGCCTTCACGTACTCGGCAAAGGCCTGCGGAACCTCGAGCTCGGTCGACCACTCGCAGTTGTAGCACTCGTCCTGCGCCACGATGCAGGGTTTGTTCACACACTTGGAGAGCTCCTCGCCGTCCATAACCTGGACGGTCTTGAGCTCAAAGAAGCGGGAACCAGCCACGTAGGATGCCACGATGTTCTGGGCAAGCTGCGTATTGGGGCCGGCGGCCGGGCCAAACGGAGTCTCGATGCGCTCGTCAAAAATGGGAAGCGCACCCTCCTGGTTGGTCGTGACCATCTTGCGCACGCCAAAGATGGCGTCCTGGGTCTTGTGCTCCTCGATGATCCAGTTCATCAGCTGCGAAAACGGGATCGGCCTCATGATGTCGCTCATAGTGAGCTCCTCTCTGTAACGCCCGGCGAGACCGCGCGGCGGGCGCAAATACGGTGTAGCGCTAGCACAGCGCCGGCGACCCCGCGGAGGCCGCCTATGCGCGCGCCGGATGCGGCGAAACATCCGACGCGCGCGAATCTCCAATTGGAATTAGTACACGCAATCGTTGAGCGTGCTCCAGAGCTTCTTGGACTCAGCCATGGTCCACGCGTTGATCTTGTCCTCATCAATGCCAACGAACTCGCGATCCTTGTACAGAACGCGGCCGTTGATGATGGTGGTGCGGCAGTTTTTGCCCATCATGCCAAAGAGCATGTGGCCGTCGATGTTCTCCTCGCTCAGTGGCGTAAAGGGCTTGTAGTCCATAACGATGACGTCGGCGGCAGCGCCGGCCTCGAGCACACCGAGCTTGCGATCGAAGTACTTGCTCGCCATCTTGGCGTTGTTCTCAAAGAGCATGGTCATGGCCTCGCACCAGCCCACGTTGGGCATGGCGGCGTTGTGGCGCTGAATGATCAGGAAGACCTTGAGGCTCTCGAGCATATCGTGGGTGTAGGCGTCGGTGCCCATGCACACGGGGATGCCGCGGCGGAAGAACTCGAGCACGGGGGCGCAGCCCACGGCGTTGCCCATATTGGATTCGGGGTTGTTGACGAGCCAGGTACCGGACTCCTTGACGATATCCATCTCGGCGGGCGTCACGTGGATGCAGTGGCCGAGCATGGTGTCGGGACCCAGCAGATTGTGCTGCAGCAGGCGCTCGACGGGGCTGATGCCGCCGCGGTTGAGGCGGGAATCCCACACGTCATTCATGCCCTCGCACACATGGATGTGGAAGCCGGTCAGACCGTTGTTGGCCTCGGCCATCTTGTCCATGGTCTCGTCCGACAGCGTAAAGGTGGCGTGGCCGCCAAACATGGCGGCAATCATGTGGTTGTCGTTATCGCGACGCTCCTTGGCGGCCCACTGGGCAAACTCGGCGTTCTCGGCAATGGCCTGGTCGCATTTTTCCTGGCCACGGCGGTCGGAGACCTCATAGCACAGGCACGAACGCATGCCCAGCTCCTGCGCGGCGTCCTTAATGGTAAAGAGGCTGCCCGGGATCTCGCAGAAGCTCGCGTGGTGATCGAAGATCGTGGTGACGCCATCGCGGATGGAGTCCAGAATCGTGGCATAGGCGCTTGCCTTGGTGCCGTCGAGCGTCAGGTTGTCATCGATCTTCCACCACTGCTGCTCAAGATTCTCCAGGAAATTGGTGGGGTTGCAGCCCTTAATGGCAAGGCCGCGGGCCAGACCCGAGTAGATGTGGGTGTGGCAGTTGATGAGTCCGGGCATGATGAGGTTACCCTGGGCGTCGACGTACTCGGCATCCGGGTACTTGGCCTTGAGCTCGCGCTCGGGGCCTACTTCGGCGATCGTATCTCCGTCAATGGCGACCGCACCGTTGGGAATGAACGGGGTCTGAGAATTGCGGGTAAAGACGGAACCGTTAGCGACCAGAAGCATGAATGCTCCCTTCAACATCAGAGGCGGGGTTTGACACCTCTGACATAGCGGAAGTGCGAAGCGCCGGCCTACACCGGAAACGGGCCCTCTCCCGTCAACGCTTCACCAAAGGGGCAAGCCCTTTGAAGTGCGGCTTATCGCCGCATGACGTCGGCGGACGAGGCGATGCGTCCGCCGACGAATAGCACCGAATTGGTTACTTCTTGCTCTCGGGCAAGACCAGATCCACGGCAGCGTCCTTGGCAGCATCGATGTGCTGAGCCACGACCGGCGTCTGCGGAAGGATCAGGTTAAGGACAATGGCCATGATGGCGGTGGGGGTTACGGCATTGGAGCCGATGACGGCGGACACCCAGGCGGGCATACCCTCGCCGGCAAGGCAACCGCTGGCCATCCAGATACCCAGGCCAAAGACGACGGAGGTGCCGACGATGGTGGTAGTGCGCTGCGTGAGGCCCTCGCGGGTGAACATGCGCACGCCGTTCATGGTGATGGTGCCAAACACGCCCACGGTAGCACCGCCGATGACGGGCTGCGGGATAGCGGAAAGGACGGCAGAGAGCTGCGGGAACAGACCGGCGATGGCAAAGACGGCCGCAATGATCACAAAGACCCACTTGTTGACGACCTTGTTGGAGCAGATGATGCCCACGTTCTGGCCAAGGGCGCTGGTGGGAAGACCGCCCAGCAGGCCGCCGACCATAGAAGTGAGGCCCTGGGACACGATAGCGCCGGAGAGCTCGCGCTCGGTGGGCATACGGTCGATGGAGCCCAGGCAGGCGGCGGAGACGTCACCGATAACCTGGATGGCAACCATGGGGAACACGACGGCGAGGGTAATGCAGACCTCGGGATCAAACTCGAGCGCGTAGGGCATGAGCTTGGGAAGGGCGAAGACCTGAGCGGTGGCGACGCTGGAGAAGTCGATCATGCCGAAGGGGATGGAGACGATCATGCCAACGATCATGCCAAAGAACACGGAGCCCAGCTTGAGCGTGCCCTTGCCAAAGTTGGCGAGCGCAAAGACCACGGCGAAGGTGATAAGGGCGACGCACCAGGCCTGCGGGGTGCCCCACAGCGGCGTGCCCATGCCGCCGGCCATATACTTGACGGCCGTGGGATACAGCGAAACGCCAATGGAGAAGATGACCGTACCAGTCACGACGGGCGGGAACAGCCACTTAATCTTGCTGTAGGCCAGACCAAAGAGGACCGCGACGGCGCCGCCGACGATCTCACCGCCCAGCAGTGCACCAAAGCTAAAGCCCGAGGCACCCATGGCCTGCAGGGCCGGCAGGAACGCGAACGAAACGCCCATGACGATGGGCAGGCCGCCGCCGATGCGACGGAAGGGAGCGAAGGCCTGAAGGGCCGTGTCGATCGCCGAAAGAATGAGCGCAACCTGAATGATGTCGGTGCTCTGCTGGCTATTAAAGCCGTAGACGCCGGCCATGATGACAGCCGGGGTGATGATACCGGCAAACGAAGCCAGTACGTGCTGAAGGGCACACGGGATCATTTCCTTAACGGGAGGCATGCCTTCACGAGTGAACAGGGCTTCAGTGCCGTTCGTAACCGTCTCCTGGGTCATTTGACCACCAATCCTCGAAGTAGTTGTTTTCGCATCTAACGCTCTATTGTGACGCAGTGCGGGGTTGAGGTTGTGCCTTCGTTGCATATCGTATTAAAGATGATTCTCATTCTCAATAATAATTTTTTGTTATCAGACTATTCTTCAGCTGAAATAACTCGTTTCCGCAGGTCAAGAATGTGTCTGGTCTAAATAACATCTTACTTTTCTTTTGGTCGACCGTTTACCGCCAAAATCATACCGTTCGTCTGCATTACGCAATGTACCTGCGGATATACGAGATGATAAGCAGCGTGTTACCATGAGAAAAAATTGTTATGAACATTTCCGATTTCACCCAAAGGAGTTGCCCGTGAACGAGACCGTACGCCGCTTTTTGCCGATGGTCGATTTCTTGGAGCAGATACTCGGTAAGAACAGCGAGATCGTGCTGCACGATTTCTCGGATCCCGACCACGCCATCGTCGATATTCGCAACGGCATCGTAAGCGGCCGCAAGGTCGGCGGTCCCGCCACCGATCTGGCGCTCAAGATCATGCACGACCCCAAGTATCGCGACCTGCCGTTTATTACGGGCTACGAGGGGCGCGGCGCCGGCGGCAAGACGCTAGAGTCCGCGACGTTCTTTATCCGCGAGAATGACGAGATCGTCGGCATGCTCTGCGTCAACACCGATCTTTCCACGGTACGCTCCATCAACGCCATGGCTCAGCAGCTCATGTCCTGCTTCGACGCTGTGCCAAGGCAGGCGGAGCCCGCGTCTATCGAGGTCGAAAGTCTTTCGGAGTCTACACAGGAGCTCATCGACCGCAGCATTGCCGAGTTGCTCGAAAGCCGCGGGCAGGATGTCGCCTCGCTTGGGCAGGCCGATCGCGTGGACGTTATTCGTCACCTTAACGGCAACGGTGTATTTATGCTCAAGGGCGCCGTGGCCTGCGCTGCCGCCGCGCTGGGCATCTCGGAGCCCAGCGTATACCGCTACCTGCAAAAAGTCCGCAAGGAAGGCTAAACCTGATCCCTTGGGGACGGAGGAAAACGGATCATTTTGCCGCACCGCTTGACAAAAGACCCTGCAGCTCGCACGCGCTGCAGGGTCTTTTTGCATGTCATGTTTAGTTGTGGCCAAAGCCTTAGAGAGCGGCGACGACCTCGATCTCGACCAGACCGCCAGCCGGAAGAGCGGCAACCTGGAAAGCGCTGCGCGCGGGGAACGGGGCCTCGAACTTGGAGGCGTAGATCTCGTTCACGGCAGCGAAGTCGGCGATGTCGGCCAGGTAGACCGTAGTTTTGACGACGTCGGCAAACGTAGCGCCGGCAGCGGTCAGCAGGGCCTCAACGTTAGCGAGGGACTGCTTGGCCTGAGCCTCGACACCCTCGGGCAGCTTGCCGGTCGCGGGATCGATACCCAGCTGGCCGGACAGGAACACCATGTTGCCGGTCTGGATACCGGGGGAATACGGGCCGATGGCTGCGGGTGCGTTATCAGACGAGACGACGTTTTTGCTCATAGCAAACTCCTTGATACGTGATTCGCTCTTAAGGGGCGTATGGAAATTCAAAGCGCGGAATTCACTCCAGGAGGCACAATTTGGATCGGGCTCCGCGCTCTAAAACGGATACTAGCCGAGCTTTAACCGCTCTGCAAGAGTTTTATCGCCATAAGAGAATTTTTTATCGCCGAGTGGTCTCAAAGCTGTCACCCAGCCAACAGCCCAGCCAGGGTGGGCGGAAATGCCGCCGCAACATCCCCGCCCCCCTTGCGCTAGAAACCGCGGCTTGGCCTAGGCCAGGTCTTCGCCGTTGCTCTCGATGACCTTCTTGTACCAGTAGAAGCTATCTTTGCGGTAGCGCTTGAACGAGCCCTCAAACGAGTCGTCGGCGTCCACGTAGATCATGCCGTAGCGCTTGCGCATCTCGCCGGTGCCGGCGCTCACAAAGTCGATGCAGCCCCAGGTTGTGTAGCCCATCACGCCCACGCCGTCGATATCCACGGCATCACGCATTGCCTTGATGTGCTCGCGGTGGTAGTCGACGCGGTACGGGTCGTGAATCGTGCCGTCCTCTTCCAGCTTGTCGTGCGCGCCAAGGCCGTTCTCCACGATCATCAGCGGCAGCTGGTAGCGGTCCCAGAGCATGTTGAGCGTGTAGCGCAGACCCATCGGGTCGATGGCCCAGCCCCACTGCGTGCGCGGTAAGGCGTCGTTGGTATAGCCCGTGGTGGGACTGCCTGTCGACGTGTCAAAGACGGTGTTCTTACCGGCCACAAGCGTAAAGTAGTAGCTATAGCTCAAAAAGTCCACGGTACCGGCGCGCAGCACCTCGGCATCGCCCGGCTGCTCCGGTAGCACGATTCCCGCGCGCTCGTAGGCCTTGAGCGCGTAGGCGGGATAGTAGCCGCGGCACTGAACGTCCGGGTACATGAGGTTGTGGCGCATAAACGTCATGTTGCCCATCACGTCGTCGGGATCGGGGCTCGCCGGGTAGGAGAAGATGCCGCCGTACATCGCACCCACCTTGTTGTTGGGGTCGATCTTGTGCGCCAGCTCCACGGCGCGCGCGCTCGCCAAGAACTGATGGTAGCTCGCCGTGGCCTTGTCCTGCTCGCTTGCATCGTCCTCGATACCGCCGGCCATCCAGCCGCTCATAAGACCCATGCCCATGGAGTTGATCTCGTTGAAGGTGAGCCAGTGCGTGACCTTGCCCTTATAACGGGTAAAGATGGTCTCGCAGTAGCGGAGGAAGAAATCGACCACGCGGCGGTCGCGCCAGGATCCGTAATTCTGCAGGCCCGTGGGCGTCTCGTAGTGCGAGATGGTCACCAGAGGCTCGATGCCGTACTTGTGGCAGCAATCGAACACGGCGTCGTAGTGGGCCAGGCCGGCCTCATTGGGCTCCGTCTCGTCGCCGCTGGGGAAGATGCGGCTCCAGGCGATCGACATGCGGTAGCACTTGTAGCCCATCTCGCCAAAGAGCCTGATGTCCTCCTCAAAGTGATGGTAATGATCGGCCGCCACGTCGCCGGGGTAGACCGTACCCTCCTCGCGCACCGGGTAGGTGATACGGCGCTTAGTGTCCACGGTGCCGCCCGTCATAAAGTCGGCGGTGTCGGGACCCTTGCCGTCCTCATCCCATGCGCCCTCGCACTGGTTGGCTGCAGAGGCACCGCCCCAGAGAAAGTCATTCTTAAAACCCATCGTTGACTCCTAGTTCTCTTTGGGCTTGTAGAGCACCATGGTCATCACAAAGGTCACGGCCATGCCCACGCAAAGCGCCACGGCAAGCCACACGAGGTTCATGATGCCGGAGTCGCCGCCAATAAAGCAGGGCAGGCCAAAAATGCCGCCGGAGCCGGGGAAGGCGTAGAGGTAGACCTTGGCGAGGCCAGCGACCACGCCGCCGGCGAGGTTGCCGATCATGGCCGCATAGAGCGGGGTCTTGAGCGGGATGGTAATGCCGAACATGGCGGGCTCGGTCACTCCGCCCACGACGGCGGTGATAGCGCAGGAGAGCGCGTTGGACTTGACGCCCTTGTCCTTGGCCTTGACGGCCACGGCGGCGCAGGCGGCGCCCTGGTTGAAGTTGGATACAAAGTTGGCAGGAATTACCACGGGCTCATAGCCGAGCGTGGAGAAGCTCTGCAGCATGTAAGGGGCAAGTGCGGTGTGCATACCGGTCATGACGAGCAGCGGGTACACGCAGGCGAGCACTCCCAGGCCCACAAAGCCGAGCGTGTTGTAGAGCCACTGGATGCCGAGAGCGAGGTAGTTGCCCAGGAAGGCACCCACGGGAGCCAGCGCGCAGAACATGAGCGGTGTCATGACGAGGACGGTGCAGAGCGGCTCGACGATGGAGCGCACGGCCTCGGGGCTGTGCTTGGCAAAGAAACGCTCTACGGGCGCCGCCACGGCCATGGTGAGGATCATCGGGAACACCGTGGAAGAGTAGGTGCCGGCATAGATGGGCAAGCCAAAGATCGAGCCGCCCGTGCCCTCGGCTACCAATGCCGTAAAGGTGGGGTGGATGAGCATCGCACCGAGCGCCATGCCCACGCCCATGTTGGCGCCGAACTTCTTGGCAGCTGTGGCGCCGATCAGCACCGGGAAGAAGTAAAAGCAGGCGTTACCCACAACAGAGAGCGTCACGTAGGTGGGATCCTCGGTGGTCACAACGCCAAACTGCAGAAGCAGCAGGTTGATGACCTGGACCATACCCGAGCCGATCATGGCAGGGATAAGCGGGGTCAAGCAGCCGGCGATAGCGTCGAGCACGTTGCCCACGCTCAGTTTCTTCTTCTCGCCCGCGCCGTCCAGGTCCTCGTCGACCTGCTCCTGCTTTGCAAGGCCGAGCTCGTCGGCGAGCATTTCGTAGGCATCGCCCACGCTCTGACCGATAATCACCTGCAGCTGCTCGCCCGACCACTGAACGCCCATGACGCCCGGGATCTTGCCGATTGCATCGAGGTCGGCAAGATCCTTGTTCTTGAGGTTGAAGCGCAGGCGCGTGATACAGTGCGTGAACAGTTTGATGTTCTCCGCACCTCCCACGAGTCCCGGCAGCACGCGCACGAGCTCCTCGTACTTCTTGTTCTTGGCCACGGTAACCCCTTTCTGGAGTCTCGCCCGCCCCTTGCGGGCTCCTTGCGCTTTAGTATGGGCGGCATTTGGGGGTTGATTTGTTTCAGACTGTTTCAGAACTTAGCAGATTCTCTGGCGTATACTGTGCTCAACTGGTCTTTTATAAGATCTGTTTATTCCATCTGGAACATTTTGGAACAAGGGGGCCACTATGGGGCAAACCGATCAGGCAGAGGGCGCCAACCTCATCGACCGCATCCGCACGGCACTTCCCCACCTCTCGCCCTCGCTTAGGGCTATCGCGGACATGCTCCTTATCGAGCGCTCGGGGCTCGATAAGCTCAGTCTTACACAGCTCGCCCAACTCACCTTTACCTCCAAGCCCACGGTGGTGCGCTTTGCGCAGGAGTTTGGCTACACAGGTTGGAAAGATTTTAGGGAGGCGTTCATCCGCGATTCCAAATGCGACGAGGCCCAGGTGAGCGCCGATGGCAACGTGGACTTCAACTACCCCTTTGGCGTGACCGACCAGCCCAAGCACATCCTGGGCAGTATCGCACTCACCCATCAGCGCACGGCCGAGGTCGTAGCCAAGAGCCTTGCCGTGGACGAGCTGGTGCGCGCCGCCCGCACGCTGCTCGACGCCCGCACAGTACTCTTTATGGGAAACACGCCCAACCTCTACCTGGGCGAGATCTTCTCCTTCAACGTGATCGAGCTCGGTATCGACTGCCGCGTGCCGCATGAGGAGCGTATGGAGCAGGAAGCGCGCTTTATCAAGCGCGGTGACTGCGCGCTCGTGGTTTCGTACTCGGGCGACCTCACGCGCGGTGGCCTCAAGTACCTACCGCTCATCAAGGCGGCAGGAGCCTCGACCATCGCCATCACACGCGAGGGCTCCAAGCTCGCAAGCGTGTGTGACTACGCGCTCACCTACCCGGCGCTCGAGCACTACTACAGCAAAATCGCTGGCTATTACGGCGTGGAGGCCGTAGCCACAGTACTCGACGCGCTGCACGCCTTTTGCTACGCCGCCCACTATGAGGACAACGACTCCGCTCGCCGCGCCAACGCCCGCATTTGGCAGCTTCGCGACCACGCCAGCGATACCTTCTAACGACATTTTTGGACAGAGCAAAAGACCATCCCAATAAACATCTGAGGTCTCGTGCATATCCCAGATGTATGTCCCCACGGGCTTAGATTCTGCCTTAGCTATGCACGCCTGCGAGTGAATGGCTGCCCCTCCCACGCTTATCTCAGACACACTGCCTGCCGCATACGGCGCTATCTGTCCGTTTTTTAGACAAGCCCGCCCGACACCCGTGAATGCAGCCCGCCGCCTATACTTTTAGGCCGAGCAATCGACCCGAAAGGCAGCATATACATGGTCGCAACCGCCAGTCGAACCACCAACCGCAGACCCGAGCTTTTGGCGCCCGCCGGAGGGCCCGAGCCCTTTGCCGCCGCACTCGCCGCCGGGGCAGACGCCATCTACTGCGGCATGGGCAGCTTCAACGCACGCCGCAAGGCGACCAACTTTACCGACGAGGCCTTTGAGCAAGCCTGCCGCGCCGCGCATCTAGCCGGGTCGCGCGTCTACGTCACGGTCAACATCGTCATCAAGCAGTCTGAGATGGACGATGCGCTGCAACTCATCCATCGCTGCTCCACGCTGGGCGCCGACGCCTTCATCATCCAGGACTGGGGCCTGTTCTTTGAGGTCAAGCGCACCATGCCCGGCATCGAGACGCATATCTCGACCCAGGCGAACATCCACGACGACCGCGGAACCCTTTGGTGCCGCGAGCAGGGCGCCGACCGCGTGACCCTCTCGCGCGAGCTTTCCATCGACGAGATTGCCGCCATCCACGATGCCGCGCCCGATGTGGACCTTGAGGTCTTTAGCCATGGCGCCATCTGCTTTTGCTACTCGGGCCTGTGCCTGCTTTCGAGCTTTGCCATGGCGGGCCGCTCGGCCAACCGCGGCATGTGCGCTCAGCCCTGTCGCCTGCCTTACGAGCTGATCGACGAGAACGGCCGCTCGCTCTCCCCTGCCGGTCGCGAGCGCGCACTGTGCCCGCGCGACACCAACACTTCGCAGCTTGTTCGCCGTCTGTATGACGCCGGCGCCGCATCGCTCAAGCTCGAGGGCCGCATGAAGGCTCCCGATTACGTGTACTCCATCGTCGATGTGTACCGTCACCAGATTGATGACATGCTTGCCGATGTTTCGACCTCTAAGGATGAGGATGCCGCCCGCCAGCGCCAGCTCAAGCGCTGCTTTAACCGCGACTTTACGCACGCCTACCAGGATGGCACCTCGGGCGACGAGATGATGAGCTACGAGCGCTCCAACAACCGCGGCCAGATTGTGGGCACGGTGCTGGGCAGCCGCCCGGCCAACCGCGATGTGCGCGGCCTCAAGCCCGACGACCGCCGTCGCCGCGCCGCCATCGCCCGCATTGAGCTGTTTGAGCCCGTGGGCAAGGGCGACCTGCTGGAGCTTCGCCACGATAACGAGTTTGACCAGTTCCTGACCACCATTGCCGCCGATGATGCCGCAGCCGGCGATGTTATCGAGTGTCGCGTGCCCCGTAGCATGCCCGAGGGCTGCCGCGTGCGCGTGATTCGAAGCCAGCGCGCTATTGACGCTGCCAGCGCCGCGCTCAAGCACGATGTGCTGCGCCGCCGAGCTGTTGATGTGTCCGTCGTGGCGCGCCTGGGCGAGCCGTTTACCGTCACACTCACCTGCTGTGACAACCCCACGCTCACCGCCGCCGCCACGGGCTTCACCGTCGAGGCCGCCAAGACCCGCGCCGTCGAGGCGGCAGACCTGGTTGAGCATGTGGGCCGCATGGGCTCCTCGCCCTTTGAGGCAGCGAGCTTTGACGTTTCGCTCGACGCCGGCTGCGGCATGGGCTTCTCCGCCGTGCACAAGGTGCGCGCCGCCGCCTGTAAAGCATTGGAGGAGGCCATTCTGGCGCCGTACGAGGAGCGCGCGAAAACACTCGAGTTGCCAGTGCTCGACAAATGTACGCGCGCCATGCCCGAGCATTACCGCGATGAGCCGCAGATTTGCGCCGCCGTCACCACGCTCGAAGCCGCCGAGGCAGCTCGCGCCGAGGGCGCCACGCGCATCTATATGACCACCGACGCGCTCGAGGCTGTCGGACTCTCCCCTGCCGATGCATTTGAGCAGGGCGTCGTGCCCGTACTCGACGAGGTCTGCCGCGCCGTCGACCACGAGCGCGTCGATCCCTGGATCAATGCCGGGGCCACCGTCGCCGTCGGCAATATCTCCGAGCTTGCCCTGGCCGCCCAGGTTGGCGCCACGGCCGAGATTCGCTCTTGCCTGCCCGTGCACAACGCGCCCTGCATGGAGGCACTCGCCGAGCGCGGAGCCGGTGCGTTTTGGCTCTCGCCCGAGATCACGCTCGACGAGATTGTCTCGCTCGGCGCCGCCGCGCCCGCGGCTCTGGGCATCACCGTCTTTGGCCGTCCGCGCGTCATGACAAGCGAGCATTGCATTCTACAGGTTGCCAACGGCTGTATCCACGATTGCGCCAACTGCCGCCTGCGTGCCCGCAAACTCTCGCTCAAGAATATCGACGGAAAGGTCATGCCCGTCCGCACCGACATCCACGGCCGCTCACGCCTGTACGACGCCTACCCCATCGACCTTACGCCGCAGGTACCACAGCTGCTCGACGCCGGCGTCCGTCGTCTCATGGTGGACGGAACCTTGCTCGAGGCCGATGAGATTGGCCGTGCCGTCGCTCGCGTCCGTCGCGCTGTCGAGGCGGCTCAAGCCGGCCGCAAGCCGGCCGCCCGCCTGCGCGGCGCCACCTCGGGCTGCATGTTTGTGGGAATTAGCTAACCGAAAGGCTTACACGTGAACGAAGAACCTCAAGTCCTCTACTGCGACGCCTGGCTCATGGCCATCGACAAGCCTGCCGGCATGATCGTCCACGGCGATGGCACCGGCGAGCGTACGCTCACCGACTACGCCAGCGACCTGCTGCTGGCGATGGGCGACGGCTTTGCCGCGACCGACATGCAGCCGCTCAACCGCTTGGACCGTGACACCACCGGCGTGGTGCTGTTCTCACTCGACAAGCAGACGCAGCCCGCCTTTGACCAGATGATCATCGACCACGCGTTCGAAAAGCACTACCTGGCGCTCGTCGAGGGCAAGATCGACTGGAACGAAAAGCTCATCGACAAGCCCATCGCCCGCGACCGTCACGACAGCCGCAAGATGCGCGTCGGCGCCAGCGGCAAGCCGTCTCAAACGCGCGTGAAGGTGCTCAAACGTCTTAAGAGCCGTCGTGGCCTGCCCACGCGCTCGTATATCGATGTCGAGTTGCTCACCGGCCGCAAGCACCAGATCCGCGTACATCTGGCCAGCGAGCGCCATCCCCTGGTGGGCGATGACCTGTACGGAACGCCGCGTCCCTGCGGCCTGATGCTCCACGCCCACAGCGTGTCCTTCACGCATCCCGTAACCGGCGAGCACACCCACATCGAAGCCCCCTGCCCCTGGGAGCCCTAAACCACCACAAAGGGGACAGGCACCTTTATGGTGGTTTTGCCGCGATGGCTCTGCCGGATTCCCAAACATCTCGATCTGTAACAGCTAAAGCCCATTTTGCGGTCTATCTGTTACAGATCGAGACATTCGAATCCCCTCAAGGGAATAATCTCAATCTGTAACAGTAACTCGGCAAAATCAGCCTCAGATGTTATAGATTTAGACAAACCACCAGCGTCGCCCCAAACAATCTCAATCTGTAACATCTAGCCCACTTTTAACGTTCTAGTTGTTACAGACTTAGGCAAAACCGGTAGACAACGAAAGCGGCAACGCCTGTGATGGACGTTGCCGCTTTTCTATTGAGAAAACTAAATGGTTTTGGCCTTGTCCCATCGCTAGACCGTGATGACGTTGTCCATTGCCCGGTACTTGGCGGGCACCTCGCCCGCGGTGATGATCGTTGCGTCGCGGAAGTCCGCGAACTTGACGGGCGCCACCATGCCAAATTTACTGGCATCCGAGATTACGAAGCGCTTGGCCGTGTGTCGCATCGAGATGCGCTTAACCTGCGCCTCCTCGATATCGGGTGCCGTGAAGCCCTGCTCGGCAGCAATGCCGTTAGAACCCCAAAAGCCACAGTTGAAGTTGTAGCGGTCCAGGGTTGCCAAGGCATCGGGACCGACGAGCGCCTCGGTCTCGGGTTTGAGCTCGCCGCCCAGAACAACGGTGCGCATGCCGCGCAAAGCGAGGTGCTGAGCGTGAAGCACGGAATCAGTCACATAGGTGACACCTTCAAGGTATGGAAGATGCTCGATGAGCTTGAGGGTCGTGGAGCCCGAATCGATATACACAAAGCTCTCAGGCTCCACAAGCGCCGCCGCACGGGCGCAGATACGCTCCTTGTCGTCGTTATGGAGGTCGCTGCGCTCATTGAGCGTTAGGTCGCGCGTCACGTGCGCGCGCTCCAGACTCGTCGCGCCTCCGTGCACCTTGGCGATACGGTGCGCGCGGTCGAGCGTCTGCAGATCGCGCCGAATGGTAGACGCTGTCACGCCCAGGGCCTCGGCAAGCTCCGGCACCGTTACCGAGCCGGCCTGCTGCACCATCGACACGATCGCGTTGAGCCTATCCTCCGCAAGCATCGCTTAGTCCTCCTCGGGGTACACGACTCCCCAGTCGGCGCGAAGCTTGGTCATAAGCTCCATTACATCAGAGGCATAGCTCAGAAGCTCGCGCTTGGAGTCGTCACCGGCAACAGCCTTCTCTAGATCGGCCATCTCATAGCAAAGGGCGTAAGCCTCAGTGCCGGTATGGACCTCCTCGCGGTGGCCGTCCGCAGTCCACACGATGGTCGCGTGATCGGCACGCGGATATTCGTTGACCTCGATATAGCACTTGTCGAAGCTGATGACCGAGCGCTTGGGCTGCTTGGAGTGGAGCGTGAGGCTCACAACACCCAGCTGCTGCTCGGCATTACGGCAGACGATGCCGCCCGCAACGTCAACACCGGTCTCACAGGTGTTACCCAGCGAAACGACCTCAGCGGGCTGGCTTGCCATAAAGAGGCGCATGACGGACAGGGCATAGACGCCAATGTCGAGCATGGCACCGCCAGCAAGGTTGCGGTTGTAGAAGCGGTTGGTCAGGTCGCCGTACTCCTTATAGCTGCCAAAGTTGAGCTGGGCGAGATTCATGCGGCCAAACTCACCGGCATCCATGCGGCGGCGCAGCTCCTGATACAGCGGCATGTGGAGCACCGTGGTGGCATCCATAAGGACCACGTTGTGCTCGTCGGCAATGGCACGGGCCTCGTCGAGCTCGGCGGAGTTGAGGGTAATGGCCTTCTCGCAGAGCACGTGCTTGCCGGCTGCCAGGGCAGCGCGCAGATAGGTGATATGAGTGTTGTGCGGGGTAGTGATGTAGACGGCGTCGATGTCAGGATCGGCGTAGAGGTCCTCAACCGTGTCGTAGACCTTCTCGACGCCATACTGCTCGGCAAAAGCCTGAGCCTTGGACAGCGTACGGTTGGCAACGCCCGCAAGCTTGCGACCGGCAAGAGCAAGGGACTGAGCCATCTGGTTGGCGATAACGCCGCAACCGATCACGGCCCAACGGAGCTCGGGAGCCGTAAAAATATCGTCGGGGAACGGTTTGTCCTGGACCGAAGCGAACGCTGCCTTGGCGGCTGCCGCGGCGTCGAGCGGAGCCTGCTTGGAATCTGCCATATGTGCCTCCTGTGTCATAGAACGTCTTGCATTTCTGATAGCTCTATATTCGCACAAACACGCGCGCATCTGCTCGTGTTTGCGTGTTTATTTGCTTATCGGTCATTATTTAGCCATAGCTGGCAGATATTTGCGCGGCTATGCGCATTATCGCGCATAGCTATGCGCGTAAATGCGCATGCGACGATCTTTGCGAAACATAAAGGGGCGGAACACCAAAGCCCTAAAAGACAGAGCCAACTGTATTACTTCACCCCTCTGGGGGCACCAGACATCAAAGGACCGTCCCAAACTGCCGGCACATAGGGACTGTCCCCAACGACTGGTCATTTAAGTCTGTCCCCAATGAGTATGGGCATTTCCACGGCACTCATTTAAGTCTGTCCCCAATGAGTAGGGATAGAAAAAGGCCCGGGTGCCGTGGGGCATCCGGGCCTTTGCTAGCAACTTAACAGTTGCAGGCAGCTTAGAACTTGTGGCCGCACTTCTTGCAGACGCGCAGCTTGTTCTTGCCGTCCTTCTCGTGACCGACGCGGGTAACCTTACCGCACTCGGGGCAAACGAGATTGACGTTGGAGGCATCGATGGGAGCCTCCTGCGAAACGATACCACCCTGCTGGTTGGCAGCGTTGGGCTTGACGGCCTTCTTGACGACCGAAACGCCCTCGACAACGACCTTGTTCTCGGCGGGGAGAGCACGCAGGATAACGCCCTGCTTGCCGCGATCCTTACCAGAGAGAACCTGGACCTTATCGCCCTTCTTGATATACATATATCTCCCCTAACTACAGGGTCTCGGGAGCGAGCGAGACGATCTTCATGTACTTCTTGTCACGAAGCTCGCGAGCGACGGGCCCGAAGATACGGGTGCCGACGGGCGAACCATCGTTGTTGATGACAACGCAGGCGTTCTCATCAAAGCGAATGTAGGAGCCATCCTTGCGGCGGATCTCCTTAACGGTGCGAACGACGACGCAACGGACAACGTCCTTCTTCTTGACGTTGGCGCCAGGGGTAGCCTCCTGGACAGCACCGATGAACACATCGCCGATGCCTGCATAACGACGCTTGGAACCGCCAAGCACCTTGATGCAGCGAATCTTGCGAGCGCCGGAGTTGTCGGCGACGTTCAGCATGGTTTGCATCTGAATCATGGTAGATGTTCCTCCGAACTAAGAACCGAAGAGAGGTGCGCAGCCTTTATACGGCCCGTGGTATGCAAGCCAGGCATACGCACATCTTCGGAAACGTACAAGTCGTAAGAGCGACTGCTTATTTAGCGCGCTCGACGACCTCGATGAGGCGCCAACGCTTCATCTTGGACATAGGACGGGTCTCCATAACGCGGACAGTGTCGCCCACGCCAGCCGTGCACTCTTCATCGTGAGCGTGCAGCTTCTTGGAGCTGGTCATCATCTTGCCGTACTTGGGGTGACGCTTGCGCTCGGTGATGGTGACAACAATGGTCTTGGCACCGGAGACGGAGGTAACGACACCCGTACGGACCTTACGCGAGTTACGCGAATCAGTCATGTTCTCTCCTTAGGTCCTACTCGGCGACAGCGGACTTCTCCGCTGCGATCTCGCGGGCGCGCTGCTCCGTGAGGACGCGAGCGATGTCCTTCTTCACGGTGTTGACGCGAGCGGTGTTGTCCAGCTGGCTGGTGGCCATCTGGAAACGAAGGTTAAAGAGCTCGGCGCGCATTTCCTTCAGCTTCTCAACGAGCTGAGCGTCCGAGAGCTCACGAATCTCTGCGGGCTTCATTAGTTCTCCTCCTTGGCGGCGGCGGCGTCCTCAGCAGCCCACTTGGCCTCGAGAGCGGCCTCCTCAGCCATCTCCTTCTCGATGCGCTGCTCAGCGTTCTTGGCAGCAACAATCTTGGTCTTGATGGGAAGCTTGTGCTGTGCAAGACGCAGAGCCTCGCGAGCGACCTCCTCGGGCACGCCCTTGACCTCGAACATGATACGGCCAGGCTTGACGACGGCCACCCACTCCTCGGGGTTACCCTTACCAGAACCCATGCGAGTCTCGGCAGGCTTCTTGGTGATGGGCTTATCGGGGAAGATCGTGATGTAGACACGACCGCCACGCTTCATGTAGCGGGTCATGGCAATACGAGCGGCCTCGATCTGACGGTTGGTGATCCAATGGGCCTCGAGAGCCTGGATACCAAACTCGCCGAAATGCAGCTCGGTATTACCCTTGGCCTGGCCCTTCATGGAGCCACGCTGCACCTTGCGGTGAAGAATACGCTTAGGGGCAAGCACTACTGACCCCTCCTCTCGGAGTTACGACGACGAGGACGGGAAGAGCCCTCGAGTGCAGGGTTGGGAACAGGCTGGCCCGGGAGCTTCTCGCCCAGGTAGATCCAGACCTTCACGCCGCAAGCGCCCATGGTGGTGCTGGCGACAGCCGTGCCGTAGTCGATCTTGGCACGGAGGGTGTGCAGAGGCACGCGACCCTCGCGGTACCACTCACGACGGCCCATCTCGGCACCGCCGAGACGACCGGAGCACTGGATACGGATGCCCTTAGCGCCGGCCTTGCGGGCGGACTGGACAGCCTTGCGCATAGCGCGACGGAAGGCAACGCGGCCCTCGAGCTGCTCGGCGATAGACTGAGCAACGAGGTTGGCGTCGAGCTCGGGGCGCTTGATCTCGACAACGTCGACGGAGAGCTGGCCCTTGGAGACGCCAGCGACCTTCTCGAGCTCGGTGCGGAGGGTATCGATCTCGGCACCCTTCTTACCGATGACAACGCCGGGGCGAGCGGTGAGGATGATGACCTTCACCTTGTCGCCAGCGCGCTCGATCTCGACACGGGAGACAGCTGCGCGGGAAAGACGCTTCTCGAGGTACTTGCGGATCTCGAGATCGTTACCGAGGGTCTTAGCGTAATCCTTCTCTGCGAACCAGCGGGAGCGCCAGTTCTCGGTGATGCCAAGACGGAAGCCGGTGGGGTAGACTTTCTGACCCATACAGCTTTACGCCTCCTTTCGAGGAGCAACGACGACGGTGATGTGGGAAGTACGCTTCAGAATGCGAGAAGCGGAACCCTTGGCGCGGGGACGGATGCGCTTAAGCGTCGGACCCTCGTCAACATAGGCAGCGGCGACAACCAGGTTGTCGGCACGCAGACCGTTGTTGTTCTCGGCGTTCGCAACAGCGGAACGGAGAACCTTCTCGACATCCACGGCGACGGCGCGGTCGCAGAAGTGGAGGATGTCGAAGGCCTGAGCGACAGGCTTGCGGCGGATCAGATCGACCACCAGGCGGGCCTTGCTGGGGGAAACACGCACGTACTTAGCGACGGCGCGAACCTCGGTGGCCTCAGTTTCAATAGACTTAGTTGCCATTTACGGTTAACCCCCTATTTGGCCTTGTGGCCACGGAACGTACGAGTCGGCGCGAACTCGCCGAGCTTGTGACCAACCATGGACTCGGTAACATACACGGGCACATGCTTGCGGCCGTCGTGGACGGCGATGGTGTGACCAACCATCTCGGGGAAGATGGTGGACGCGCGGGACCAGGTCTTCACGACGTCCTTCTTGCCAGCCTCGTTCATCGCGGTGATACGCGAGAGAAGGCGAGTCTCCACGAACGGGCCCTTTTTGAGACTTCTGCTCATAAGTGCTTTCTCCTAAAACTCGGTATCCGAAATTACTTCTTACGGCGACGAATGATGTGCTGGTTCGAGACCTTCTTCTTCTTGCGCGTACGAAGGCCCTTCGTCGGCTTACCCCAGGGGGTAACAGAGGGACGACCAGAGGTGTGGTTCTTGCCCTCGCCACCGCCGTGCGGGTGGTCGACAGGGTTCATGACGGTACCGCGGACGGTCGGGCGCACGTTCATGTGACGCTTACGGCCGGCCTTGCCGATGACGATGTTGGCGTGATCGGCGTTGCCGACCTCACCGACGGTGGCGCGGCAGGTAACGAGGATGCGGCGCATCTCGGAGGAAGGCATACGGACGATAGCGTACTTGCCCTCCTTACCCATCAGCTGGCAGGAGTTACCGGCGGAACGGGCGATAGCAGCGCCCTTGCCCGGCTGGAACTCGACGGCGTGGATGAGCGTACCGACGGGGATGTCGGCGAGGGGCAGAGCGTTGCCCGGCTTGATGTCGGCGTCAGAACCGGACATGATGGTCTGACCGACCTCGAGGCCCTTGGGGGCCAGGATGTAGCGCTTCTCACCGTCAGCGTAGTGCAGCAGAGCGATGCGAGCGGAACGGTTCGGATCGTACTCGATCGTGGCAACCTTGGCGGGCACGCCGTCCTTGTTGCGCTTGAAGTCGATCACGCGGTAACGACGCTTCACGCCGCCGCCCTGGTGGCGGGTGGTGATGCGGCCGTTGTTGTTACGACCGGCCTTCTTGGGCAGGGGCTCGAGAAGAGACTTCTCGGGCTTGGTGCAGGTGATCTCGGAGAAATCGGAGATCGTCTGCCAACGCCTACCAGCGGAGGTCGGCTTAAGGTGCTTTACAGCCATTACAATCCCTTTCAATAGGAATCCGTTAGCCATCGCAGACAGGGATTCGAGGTTCTGCCTCGGGTGCGATGACACCGGACGTATACACGGTTCCGGGCGTGTCCATTTTGAACGCCCAAAACCCTGAGCTCTCGCCTCCCCTATTTGGGAGGCATGAGCTCACTCAACAGCAGCGAGTCTTAGGCCTGGTTGCCAAAGACCTCGATGGTGTCGCCCTCGGCCAGCGTGACGATGGCCTTCTTCCAAGAACGGGTCTTGCCGGCGACATAGCGCACGCGCTTGGTCTTGGGCTTGACCGTCAGGGTGTTCACGCGAACGACCTTGACGCCGAAGATCTCCTCGACAGCGTCCTTGATCTGATACTTGTTAGCATCCTTGGCGACCTCGAACGTGTACTTGTTCTGCTCCATGCCAGAGAAGGAACGCTCAGACACGATCGGACGGATGATGATCTCGTGGGCGGTCATTTATGCAAGCACCTCCCCGAAGTGAGCGGCGATGTCGGCGGGCATCAGCACAGCGTTGTTGTTGACGAGATCGTAGGTGTTGGCCTCGTCGGCAGTGATGATGAACGTCTTGGGAATGTTGCGGAACGACAGGTAGGCGTTGACGTCCTCATCGCGAACGATGATGGTCAGACGCTTGCCCTCAAGGCCGAGAGCCTTGAGCATGGCGACAGCAGCCTTGGTGGAAGGCTTCTCGAAGCCGTAGTCGTCGACGAGCACGAGCTCGCCATCGGCCAGCTTGGCGGACAGCGCGGAGCGCATAGCCAGCTTGACCTCCTTGTTGTTCATACGCTTAGCGTAGGAACGGGGCTTGGGGGCGAAGACAACGCCACCGTGACGCCACTGGGCAGCACGGATGGAACCCTGGCGGGCACGGCCGGTGCCCTTCTGACGCCAAGGCTTCTTGCCGCCACCGGAAACCTCAGAGCGACCCTTAGCAGACTGGGTGCCCTGACGCCAAGAGGCCATCTGGCACTTGACGATGTGGTGCATAACGTGGATGTTCGGCTCGATGCCGTACACCTCAGCGGCGAGCTCGGCCTCGGCGACCTTCTTGCCCTCGCTGTTCTTTACTTCAAACTTTGCCATTTAAGTGTTCTCCTTGGTATGACGCTGGGCTAAATGGGCTGGGCCCTTAGGCCATACGGATGGCGACGAGACCATTCTTGGCACCCGGGACAGCGCCCTTGACCAAGATGAGGTTCTGCTCGGCATCGATGCGGACAACGGAAAGGTTCTTGACGGTAACGCGCTCGTTACCCATGTGACCGGCCATCTTGACGCCCTTGAGGACGCGCGCAGGATAGGCGCACTGACCGATAGAACCGGGGTGACGCTGGAAGTGAGAACCATGCGTCATAGGACCGCGGCGCTGACCCCAGCGCTTGATGCGACCCTGGAAGCCCTTACCCTTGGAGGTACCGATGACGTCGACCTTCTCGACATCAGCGAAATCAGCGACGGTGACGACCTCGCCGACCTTGTGCTCCTCGCCATTCTCGACGCGGACCTCACGAAGGAAGCGGACAGGCTCGACGCCAGCCTTGGCGAAGTGACCAGCCATGGGCTTGTTCACGTTCTTGGCCTTGATGTCGCCGAAACCGATCTGGACGGCGTCATAGCCGTCGGTTGCCTGAGTTTTAACCTGCGAGACAGCGCAGGGGCCAGCCTGGATGACCGTGACGGGAACGACGTTGTCGTCCTCGTCCCAAACCTGGGTCATGCCAATCTTGCGGCCGAGAATCATGCTGATCAAGATATGATCCCAACTCTCGCGTGGTCTTGGGACAATGCGTACACCACCGAGCGTACGCCCCTAGAGGACCACTACTTACACGACGTGCTCCCCAGCCTTGTATTTCGCCCGGACTACCTGACAACCCTATTAAGCAGGCATTTTGTCCAGCCAGAATACTCCCCTGGTTACACACAGCTGTTTAGTATACACGGCTGCGGGCGTATCCATCGAGATTCATATTTCACTCACATTGTTTACGCAGGTAAAGTGCGTGGATGGCTCCCGAGCACGGCGGAGGGCCGGAGAAATATATTAAGGTCCCTGCTCTACAGTCCTGCGCAAGAC
>CAKTWE010000018.1 GCA_934630385.1 uncultured Collinsella sp. | reverse complement strand
CCCTAATCCCATCGGGCTCACCTGCGTCAAGCTCAGCCGTGTCGAGCTCACCGACGACGGCCCCATCATCCATGTGCTGGGGGCCGACCTGCGCGACGGCACGCCCATCTACGACATCAAGCCCTACATTCCGTTTGCCGACTGTCACCCGGATGCGACGGGCGGCTGGATTGAGGACGCGCCGTGGCAAGAGCTCGATGTTGAGTTCCCGCAAGCGCTTCAAGACATGGTCCCGCCCGCAAAGATTCCTGGCTTGGTTGAGGTTCTTCACCAGGATCCGCGCCGCGCGGGCAGCAAACGCGAGCCAAACCGCATTTACCATTTGGCTTACGCTGGGCTCGACATATCGTTTACGGTCGACGGAACCAGGTTGACGATAACCGCCATCACCGACGCGCGAGACCAACCAGCCATTCGTCCGCACCCGTCAAATTAAGCGCCAAACCCCGCGCCAAAACCGCCCACGCTGGTGGACAATAACGCCTACCAAAACAATCACTTTGCACGGGAGCTCAGCATGAAATACGACTTTACTTCGCTTATCGACCGCCACGGCATGGACTCTATCGCTGTTGACTCTTGGGGTGAGATCCCCGGTATGGCCCCGAACGCACCCGACGAGGGCTTCGACCGCATCCCCATGTGGGTGGCGGACATGAACTTCGCCACGGTGCCCACGGTCCAGGAGTACATCATTCAGCGTGCCCAGCACCCCATGTTTGGCTATTTCAATCCGCGCCCCGAGTATTTCGGCCGCATCATCGAATGGCAGAGTCGCCGCAATGGCGTCGAGGGCCTGCGCCCTGAGCACATCGGCTACGAAAACGGCGTGCTGGGCGGTGTCGTGTCGACGCTGCGCGCGTATGTCCAGCCGGGCGATGCGGTACTGGTCCACAGCCCCACCTACATCGGCTTTACCAAGTCTATCGAAGCCGCGGGCTATCGCATTGTCCACAGCCCGCTTAAGCTCGACGATCGGGGCGTGTGGCGCATGGACTTTGAGGACATGGAGCGAAAGCTCGCCCAAAACCACATCCACGCCGCGGTGTTCTGCTCGCCGCACAATCCCTGCGGCCGCGTATGGGAGCGCGACGAGATCGAGCGCGCCATGGACATCTATCGCCAGCACGATTGCGTGGTGATCTCGGATGAGATTTGGTCCGATATCATCCTGCCGGGTCACAAGCATATCCCGACGCAGTCGGTGAGCGTGGATGCCCGCATGCGCACGGTTGCCCTCTATGCGCCCAGCAAGACGTTTAACCTGGCGGGCCTGGTCGGCAGCTACCACATCATCTATAACGAGACGCTGCGCGACCGCGTGTGCGCCGTGTCCAACAAGACCCACTACAACGAGATGAATGTCCTCTCCATGCATGCGCTTATCGGTGCCTACCAGCCGCAAGGCTACGAGTGGCTCGATGAGCTCAATGAGGTCATCGAGGGCAACGTCGACTACTTCTGCAATTACGTGGATAAGCATTTTGCGGGCGTGTCCTATTCGCGTCCGCAGGGCACCTACATGGTGTTTCTGGACTGCACCGAGTGGTGCCGCGAGCATGGCTGCGATATTCAGTGGCTGCTCGACGAGGGGGCTCGCGTGGGCGTGGGGTATCAGGACGGCCGCCCGTTCCACGGGCCCTGCCACATTCGCGTGAATCTGGCGCTGCCGCTTTCGCGCGTAAGGGAAGCGTGCGACCGCTTGGACCGCTACGTTTTTAATGCACGGTAGGCGTGTGCTGCATGCGGGGCCTTGTGCCAGGTCGGCTAGAAGGCCCCGTATGGTAAGGCATCTGTAACCATTGGGCGCTCGAGTGGTTTCATTTGCTATTATTTTTAGCATTTCAGTCTGTAAACAGGATCGTCTGGAGCTCGATGAAAAGACCCCGTCGCTCGGTTGCCATATTGTTGTTCGTTGCGCTTGTAGTGGCGAGTGCTTTTGTCATGGCGATAGCTGACTGTTCCGGGCGTAATGACGAAGCCTCGACGTCTGCATCAAAAGGCGCGGACGCCTCGCAGGTCAAGGACGACACTCTTAAGACGCTCAACGTCGGAAGCGACCTCTATCCACCGTTTGTGTATACCGACGAGTACGGCGATATCGTTGGCCTGGATGTCGAGATATTGACCGAGGCTTTGGCCCGCATTGGTTACAAGCCAAAATACCAGCTGATCGATTGGGAAAAGAAGGAAGAGCTGCTGGCGAGCGGCGAGCTCGATTGCGTCATGGGTAGCTTTAGCATGACGGGTCGCGAAAACGAGTATCGTTGGGCCGGCCCGTACCTTGCGAGCCGCCAGGTGGTCGCGGTCGATCCCCAGAGCGATATCTACACGCTTGCCGATCTTGAGGATAAGATCGTGGCAGTTCAGTCCACCACCAAGCCCGAGGGCATTTTGCTCAATCGTACCAATGAAAACGTTCCGCAGATCAAGGAGCTCTACAGCTTCTCGGATCGCTCGTGCCTGAACCCGGCGCTCGTCGAGGGCCTGGTCGACGCTATCGCCGCACATGAGTCCTCGCTGCTCACCTATGAAAAAGACTATGGCGTGACGTATCGCATTCTGAACGAGCCGCTGCTGGAGGTTGGTTTGGGCACCGCTTTCGATATCAACGATACGCGCGGCATCGACGTCAAACTCACCCATGCCTACCAAGAAATGCTTGCCGATGGCACCATGGAACGCCTGGTGTCAAAGTATTTTGATGACCCCGCGCCATTTTTGAATACGGAGGGCCTGTCATGATCGATGCGCCCGACCACTTCGCTCAGGAGCGTGGCAATCATTCGACCTGGATATGGCTCATTGCCGCCCTGCTGGGGATAGCGCTCTCGGTTGTTGCCGGCATGATGAGCTACGGTTACACGACAGCCCAAGCCGAGCAGCGCTTTGCCGACGTTGTCGATTACGTGGCGACGCAGAGCCTTTCCTATGATGCGTTCAATAGCGCCTATACGACCAAAAACCTGATTCGCGTTATGGAGATCGCCGGAGAGGCGGCGCGCGATATGGAGCGCGACGGCTCGGTGGATAACGTCGCGCTGGAGCAATATGCCGACCAGTTCAACGTGAGCGCGCTGATCGTGACGGACGCATCGGGCAACCTGGTGTCCGAGTCCTCGACGGATGACGTGGGCTACGAGTCGCTCGCCACGTATCTCAAAGAAACGCCTGTATTGGAGGTGGCGGCCTATCCGCTTAAGTCCTATACCGCCCGCATTACGCTTGCGGATGATTCGGTTGCAGACATTGGTTGCGTGACCCGGCAGGATGGCGAGGGTATCGTTATCGCGGTAAGGCATCAGAGCACGAAGGCGGTTGCAAGCAATACGCTCAAACTGCAGAGTCTGCTCGAAGGCTATGAAACCATCGATAGCGGCAATATCGTGATCGAAAACGATGGCAAGGTCGTTGCGACCAATGCCGTTGAACCCACCGTATTGGGCGTGTTCAATCTGCCTGCGACGGACGCCATCATTGTCGACGAAATTAAGGATCGATGCCTGCCCGGCAAAGTCCGACTGGTCAACGCCAACGGCGAGTGGTATCTGGGCACATTTGGTAAAGCACGCAAATTCTACGTGTACACCTATGCCCCCGCGCGGCGTTACTTCGAGACTGTCGCGGCTGTTGCTGCCGGCGTGCTGGTGCTCTACAGCGGTGTTGTAGCCACTGTTGTGATGGTGCGTCGCCGCGCTGATCGTCGACGTTTGACGGACTTGCTGCAGCAGGAGCGCGACTATGGTGACAAGCTGGCAAAGGCGGCGCGTGATGCCTCGTCTGCCAACTCGGCAAAGACGGAGTTTTTGCGTCGCATGAGCCACGATCTGCGCACGCCCATCAACGGCATTCGCGGTATGGTTGAGGTCGGCGATGCCAATGCCGACGACTTGCAAAAACAGACTGAGTGCCGCTCGAAGATCTGGACGGCATCGGGACTGCTGCTCGACCTTGCCAACGAGGCGCTCGATATGAGTCGCCTGGAGAGCGGGCAGGTCGACCTGGTTCTTGTGCCCACCAATTTGGTGGCCCTCAACCGCGAAGTGTGCGATATTCTGGAGCGCCAGGCCGAGGAGCGCCTGGTGACAATTATCTGCGATCAGCAGACGCTTGATCATCCCTATGCTCGGGTGAGCGTAACGCACCTCAAGCGCTTGTTGGTCAATATTGCCGGTAATGCCGTCAAGTACAACCGCCAAGGCGGCTATGTTCGCCTGACGTGCCGCGAGGTGGAACCGGTGGATGGCGTCCCCGTCTATGAATACACGATCGCCGATAACGGTATTGGCATGAGCGAGGAGTTCCAGCAGCACCTCTACGAGCCGTTTTGTCGCGAGGAGCAACAGGTGGAAGGTGCTTCATCGGGAACTGGCCTGGGCGCGCCTATCGCAAAGCAGTTGGTCGAGCTTATGGGCGGAACCATGAGCTTTACGAGCATCTTGGGACAGGGGACGACGTTTACCATCCGTCTGCCGTTTGAGAAGTGCAAGCGCTCCGAGATTCCTCAGGCTGTGCGCGTGAACGCGGGGGACGGCGATGCGCTCCAGGGCTTGCGCGTTTTGCTCGTAGAGGATAACGACCTGAATGCCGAGATTGCACAGTTTACGCTCACCCGTGCCGGTGCCGTCGTGACGCATGCTAAGGATGGTGAGTCTGCCGTCGAGATGTTTGCCGCGAGCGCGCCGCACGAGTACGACGTGGTGTTGATGGATATCATGATGCCCGGTATCGATGGTCTTGAGGCCACGCGTCGGATTCGAGCGCTCGATCGCGAGGATGCCGCGACCACGCCGATTATCGCCGTGAGCGCCAACGCCTTTGCCGACGACCGTAGACTTTCGCGTGAGACAGGCATGGACGCGCACCTGAGCAAGCCTGTGAGCTCGCAAGAGCTCGTTGAGGCGCTTGCGCACATAGCCGCCGACGCTTCATAAGCATATGGCCCGGTTCCAAGGTGGGTTGGAACCGGGCCATATTGCTATTGATGAGGCCTGCTGAGGGGCTTACTTTTCTTGAATCTGCTTACCGCAAAGATGCTCAATCGTAATCTCGTAGAGTTGGACGCCCTTTATGTCTTTGGCGATCTCCTCCTCGACTTCTTCGGCAGAAGGGTAGTACTTAAGCGCGAGCTGACGGACTTTGTCCTCGATAAACGCGGGCGTTTCATCTACCAGGCGACAACGACCAAAGACAACGGTACTCATAACGTAGGGAGCCCAGTCGCCGTCCTTGTACCACTCGTTGCCGTAAACGGTAAAGCAGACTTTGTCATCACGCTTGAGTGAATCGACCTTGTGACCAGCCTTGGCGCCATGGAAATAAATCTTGTCGTGCTCGGTGTCAAAGAAGTAGTTGACGGGAATGGCATAAGGGTAGCCGTCATCGCCGTTGACGGCAAAGACGCCGCGCTTGCAAGTGACCAGCAGCTCGCGCGCCTCCTCGTCAGTGATGGCGCGTTTCTTTCGACGTAAGGGCCTAAACATCGTTAGCTTCCTTTCTGCGGTGCATGGTGGTTGAGCACAAACTATAGCGAAACGGCTCCGTTTTTCTTGATACAGGCGAGTATGTTTTTGAGCTTGCTAAAGTCGAGCGGTTTGGGCAGATGGGCGTTCATGCCGGCGTCGTGTGCCGCCTTGGCGTCTTCGGCAAAGGCGTTGGCGGTGAGTGCGATGATGGGGATGTCGGCCGCATCGGCCTTCTCGCTCAGACGAATCGCGCGGGTTGCCTCGTAGCCATCCATGCCCGGCATCATGATGTCCATCAGGATCGCATCGAAGCTGCCGGCAGGACGCCCCATGTATAGGTCGACCGTTTCGTTGCCGTCGGCGGCACGAGTAACGACGATGCCTTCGCTTTCGAGCAGAGCCTGGGCAATCTCGGCATTGAGCTCGTTATCTTCTGCCAAAAGGATGTTCATCCCGGCAAGCGAGCAGCTGTTTGCCGGCCTGTTCGCAGCCTCTCTTGCCTGAGGGTTTTTGTCGATATCGAGCGGAATCTGGACGTTGAACGTGCTTCCCACGCCCACCTCACTCGAAATCTCAATCGTGCCGCCCATCAGTTCAATAAGCGACTTGACGATTGGCATGCCCATGCCGGTTCCTTGGAACTTGCTGCGCGCATCGTCACCTTCTTGGGCAAACGGCTCATAGATATGCTTTAAAAACTCGGGAGCCATGCCAATGCCGGTATCCGAAACGCTAAAGCAAAAGAGCGCGCGCCCGTTATCGAGTGGCTTGGTCTTTGAACTAAAGGTGACGGAGCCGCCGTGCTTGTTGTACTTAATGCTGTTGTCTAACAGGTTGATCATGATCTGTCGGATATGGGTGGGACTGCCGATCATGTATGGCCCCGTGGCGTACGGCAGACTATTGTCCTGCATTGTGATGCCGTTACTGGACGCGCGGAGCTTGCACAGCACCAGCGTATCGTCACAGAGCTCTTTGAGGTTAAAAGGCGCATGTTCCAGTGTTAGCTTGCGGTCTTCGATTTTTCCCATCTCGAGGATGTCGTTGATCAGCGAGAGCAGGTGACTGGCGGCAACGCGCGCCTTGGCACGGCTCTCGCGGGCGACTTGCATATCGCCTTCCTTCAATTCCTCGATCTCGATAAGGCCCAGGATGCCGTTGAGCGGCGTGCGGATGTCGTGGCTCATGCGCGTGAGGAATGCCGTCTTAGCGGCGTTGGCAGCATCGGCTTTTTTGCGCTCGGTTCGAGCGCGCACGAGCGCCCAGATGAGCAGGACGACGCCGACCGACAACATACCGATGAGGGTAGCTGCAATGGCGGTGCGGTTGCGATAAAGGAATTGAAGCGTGTTGGATTCCTGGGCCGTGTACGACGTGGAGGAGAAATTGCTTGCGGAGAGCGATTCTCCGGCATTGATGATGCCCTTGTTGATGATTCCCAACAGCTCGGGTTTTCCGCGCGAAATCCAGCACGAGAGCTCACAGGTGTCAGGGAGCTCGGTCGTCTCGCAGTCCTCGAGATCGTAACGGTCACCGATGGTTTTTACGCGTGAACTGGGAGCGACGATGCAGTGCGCCGTTCCCTTCCTGAGGGCATCGAACGCTTCATCGTCGGATTGGTATTCGGTTACGGTCGCTGTGGGGAACAGACTTTCAAGTGCATTTTTGTTGACAAACGATGATTTGGTACAGGCGATGTTCTGAAGGTCTTTGTTCAGGTTGCTGCCGGTGTGGATGGCGGTGAGGGATATGGTCCCCAACGATATCGACTGCACAACGCCTGTTTGCTCGGCAAACCAGTAATCTCGGTATACCGGCAGCGCAACGTCTATACTTCCCTTTGACAGAGCCTTTGACATCATCTTGTAGCTATCAAAGGCGACGGTTTTGACCGTAATGCCAAATTTATCGTGTAGCGTCGTCGCAAGCGATGCGAGCGATCCTTCCATTTCGCCGTCTTCGTCCTCGTTGCAGTAGGGGAGTTTGCCCGTAATGTAGCCGAGCGTGATGGTGTTGTTGTTTGCTTTGAGCCAAGAACATTCGGGGCCGTTGAGCGATGATGAACCGCTGTTTTGGGTCGAGTAGCTAGATTTGACTTCGTCGTTATAGCGTGGGTTGACGCGAGCGATTGCCGTCATGGCAGCATTGATGTCGTTCATCAGGTCGGGGTGGCTTTTGGGAACGGCAAAGTAGTAGTCGCTCGAACCAATGTAGAACATGGGGGAGGCGTTGGGCGACGAGGTCGTGTCGTTCATGATGATGGCGTCGACCTCGCCGTTTGCCAGCGCATCGAAAAGGTCGCCGTTACTGCTGATTTCCTTATAGGTACAGGTAATGCCCTCGTTGGCGAGCCATTGCTGGCCAACGATGGTTTGCATGACGCCGGGGTTGAAACCGATAGTGAGACCCTGGAGTGCTTGAGGGTCACCCTTTGCGAGGTCGTCACGGTCGGGCCTAGCGTAGATGTAGTAGCGTTCGGTGCCCTCGGGGTTCGACGAGAAGAGCAGTTTTTGGGCGCGTTCTTCGGAGTAGGAGATGTTTGGCATGAGGTCAATCTCGCCGGCTTCGAGCTTCTCCATAAGCTCGGTGAAGGTGCCGGAGACGTATTCGTACTGCCAGCCGGGTGTGTAGTACGAGAGGGTCTGGAGGTACTCGTAACCCCATCCCGAGAGACGCTCGCCGGGGGTGCCGTCCTGGAAGCCCTCATTGTTGACGAGCCAACCAACGCGGACCGTTTTGACTGGCTGACTAGAGTCATCGGCAAAAGCCTGGGCAGGCGCGATAGAACTCAGCACGGCAAGCGCGGCAAGCACAATGGCCAGGGCGCGATATATAACTGAACGAAGGACAGCGGAAGCTCTCACATGCAATCCTAACGAATCGAGACATTACCGCATAAGGATACCAGCTCAGCCTGCCCAGTCGGCAGCTGCACCGCTAAACGGTCCCGCCCGGCAGTTGGGGACAGTCCCTTTCTGCCGGCACAAAAGGAACGTCCCTAATTGCCGGTTGTGGGACAATACCGAGCGAACGTGATTGGTTGTCCGTGGAAGGGGCCGCAATGAACAGGTTGAGGACGCTTGCCGATGTGCTGCGACAGGCTGGCTTTGCACGCATCACGGGCCTGTTTCTTATCTTTTACCTGCTGTGCTCGACGGCTGTCTGGCTGTCCGAGCCTACGACCCTCACGTTTGGCGATGGCCTGTGGTTTAGCTTTGAGACGGTCTCGACCATCGGCTTTGGCGATATTCCGGCCGAGACGCCGGTTGCCCGCGCGATTACCGTCGTCCTGAGCGTCATCAGCATCTTCTACATCGCCATGCTCACGGGTGTGGCGGTGAACTACTGCAATACGCTCATCAAGCTGCGCCAAAAGGACACCATGGCGCGCTTTATGGACGATCTTGAGCATTTGGAAGAGCTCGATCGTGACGAGCTCGCCG
Source organism: uncultured Collinsella sp. (assembly GCA_934630385.1). Classification (GTDB taxonomy): domain Bacteria; phylum Actinomycetota; class Coriobacteriia; order Coriobacteriales; family Coriobacteriaceae; genus Collinsella. The sequence goes on along the minus strand of CAKTWE010000018.1, from coordinate 18,653 downwards.
ACCTGTCGCGCCGTGTGCGCGAATATCGCCGCCGCCAACGCTAGAACGGGCGCCGCGCGTCACGATGAGGGGGATTGCATATGAACATCACGGTATACCTGGGCGCCAGCGTTGGTAACGACCCAGCATTTTTGCCTGCGGTGCAAGAGCTGGGCAACTGGATTGGCTCTAACGGGCACGCGCTGGTATACGGCGGGTCCAAATCGGGCCTGATGGGTGCGCTCGCCGATAGCGTACTCGATGCTGGCGGTCATGTGACGGGCGTGGAGCCGAGCTTTTTTATCGAGGCCGAGTTTCAGCACGATGGCATCGACGACCTCATCGTGACGAGTGATATGGCCGAGCGCAAGGCCAAGATGATTGAGCTCGGTGACGCGTTCGTCGCCTTCCCGGGTGGCACGGGCACGCTCGAGGAGATTGCCGAGGTCATGTCGGCCGTGTCACTGGGGCATCTGAGTGCGCCATGCATCCTGTATAACCTGGACGGTTACTACAACGACCTCAAGGCGCTGCTCGGGCACATGATTGATAAGGGGCTTTCGAGCCCGAGGCGCCAGCACGGCATCTACTTCGCCGACGATTTGCGCGAGATTGCCTCGATTATCAACGGGTAAGTCTTGAGCCTGCTCCGTTATGACTCCCAATGGTGCCGTTTGCGGCGCAGATGGTTGGCTCGTTCGGGCAACGCTCGCTCTACAATAAAACGTATCTTTGTCGATTTTGACCACGGGAGGTCCCGATGGATAACCTTGCAAAACCCAAAAACCGTGCGCTGTTTTTAGTGAGCGTGGCCGTGACCGGTGCGTTTGCGGGCGCCGCGGTCTGGCTGTTTTTCTTTGCGATGGAGCACGGCATCGACTATCTATGGACCGAGATTCCGCACGCGCTGGGCGTCGCTTCGCCCGAGCTTGCCAGCGGGCCGTTCGGTTTTTTGCCGTACCCGTTTTTCGTCTGCCTGCTGGGCGGCCTGCTGATCGGCCTGTACGAAAAGATGACGGGCACCAAGACCGATGACCTCAACCAGGTAATGGCCAGGGTTAAGCAAGACGGTCGCTATCCGTACGACAACCTGGGCAAGCTTTCGCTCGCGGCGTTGCTGCCGCTGCTGTTTGGCGGAAGCATTGGACCGGAGGCCGGCCTGACCGGCGTTATCGCGGGCCTGTGCAGCTGGGTCGGCGACCGCATGCGTCGCTTTGGCACCGAGTTTAGGCAGCTCACGCTGCTGGGTACCCAGGCTGCCCTGACGGCGCTCTTCACCGCACCTGCCTTTGGCTTTGTGGCGCCGCTCGCCGGTAGCGCCGATGGCCAGGGCGCTGGCGAGGACTTCGCGTCCGACGAGATCACCATCAAGCTGCCCAAGGCGCAAAAGACCGTGGTCTACGGCATTGCGATTGCCGGCGGTCTGGGTACCTACCTGCTGCTTGGCCAGCTTATGGGTGGCGGCATGGGCATGCCCAGGTTCGAGTCCGCCGAGGTGGGCAACCTGGAACTTGTCTGGCTCATTCCGCTGGCGTTGGTCGGCACCGTATGCGGCTGGCTGTACTTTGTCTCCGAGCATGCAAGCGAGGCGCTGTCCCATGCAATAGGGGAGCGCCCCGTCGTCAAGGCCATGTTGGCCGGTCTGGCACTCGCCATCTGCGGCACGGCCCTGCCCTACACCATGTTTGCCGGCGAGACGCAGGCCGATGTGCTCATGGAAACCTATCTGACCATCCCCGCCGGCGTGCTCATCGCGACCGGTCTTGTCAAGGCCATGCTGACACCCGCCCTCATCAACATGGGCTGGCGTGGCGGCCATTTCTTCCCGGTTATCTTCTCGGGCGTAAGCCTGGGCTACGGCCTTGCCATCCTCACCGGCGCCGATCCGGTCTTTTGCGTCGCCGTCTGCACGGCCTCGACGATGGGCGCCGTTATGCGTCAGCCCGTCATGGTCGTGGGCCTGCTGCTTATGTGCTTCCCGCTCAAGGGCATTGTCTGCATGATCATCGCGGCCGTCATCGCCGCCGGCATTCCGCTGCCCAAGCCGCTGCGCAAGTAGTACGGTGGCGCACGCCAGGGACATGCCGTTTGCCACGGATTTGCGGGGAGGGGCGGCGATCGCGCCCTTCGTGCATTGAGACTCGCGTGGCTACAGATCGCGTGCTCGATAGACCTTGGTGCTGACGGTGCAGCTGATTGCACATAGCGCGAGGGCCAGCACGGCAATTCCTGCGCACAGACAGCCCAGAACGGCAGGATCGGGATTCGCTCCGGCAATCGACATGAGCCAGTTGCTGATGGGGTTGGAAGAGCTCAGCATTGCCATGGTACCGCAGCCCATCAGGGCAAACAGGCCGACGGAAAGGCGCAGCGCCTCCATGTGTCCAAATCGAAAGAACAGCGGCTGTGCTAAAAACACCATCATGAGGGAGATGAGCATCGATGCGGCGGAGGCTATTGTGATCTCAAAGACGGTCTGTCCCGTCGAGGGAATGCCCGTGTGATCGAAGAACGGAAGGGCGATGATGTTCAAAAGCACGGCGGCGCATGCCATGACGGCCGAGAAAGCAATAATGCACAGGTAGCGTGCGCAGATGATGTCTTTGCGCGAGAACGGCAGCGTTGCCCGATAGCGCTCCCAACCGTTTTGGTTATCGTAGCCAGCCAGTGAGTTCATGATTATGATGGGTGACATGGCGCTGACCGCGCAGGCGCCGGCGCTCATACCGGAATCGCCGTCCGATGCGTTGGCAAGGGTTAGCACGACGAAGATGAACAGGCCGACGCCCGCAATGCTCGGGATGAGCGTGCGAGCGATGGCGAGCTCGGACATAAAGGCGCGTTTCATTTTGAAGCCCCTTTCAGCGTGAGGCGAAGATAGTCGTCAATGGTTACCCGATCGCAGGGAATCTCGGGAAAGGCCTCGAGCGTTTCGCGACGGTTGGGCACGAGCACGTCCACGCTGTAGGCGTGGCGGGCGGCATGGGCACCTTCGACGCAAGCCATAAGCTCGGCGGCCTGCGCTTGGGTGCAGTGGGCGATGCCGGCTCGGTCGGTAATGTCCTCGCGCGGCAGGTCAAACACAATCGAGCCGTTATCGATGCAGATGACGCGGTCGGCGGCGCGATCGAGGTCGGACGTAATGTGGCTCGAGAGCAGCACGCTGTGCTGGCCGTCGGCGACAAAAGCAAGCAGCTCATCGAGCAGTTCCTCGCGCGCCATGGGATCGAGGCCCGCGGTGGCTTCGTCCAAAAGGAGTAGCTTGGCATTATGGCTGAGTGCACAGGCAAGCTGCAGTTTCATGCCCATGCCACGGGAGAGATCCTTGACCTTTGTCTTGGGATCGAGGCCAAATCGGTCGATGAATCCGGCGAACGTTTTGCGGTCCCACGTGGGGTACGCCTGGCCTACGAGTGCCTCGATCTGGCCCACCTTGAGCGTTGAAGGGAAGGGGCATGTGTCCAGGACGAGACCGACGCGGGAGCGCAGGCAGCGCTGTGTCTCATCGGGCGCGTCGGCGCCACAGCGCTGCCCAAACAGGCGCACCTCGCCGGCATCGAGCTTGATAAGCCCGAGCGCGGCGCGAATGGTCGTTGTCTTGCCGGCACCGTTAGCGCCCACAAAGCCAATAATCTGGCCGGGCTCCACGGCGAACGTGACATCACGCAGCGAAAAACGGTCGCTCACGCGGCGTGAGACACCTTTGAGTTCTAACAAGTTTTGCATGGTATAGCCTTTCTTGCAGATGGCTACTGCATGGTTTCGGGGGCTACCAGGTCGAGCATCTCGTGCAGTTTGTCGCGCGTGACGCTCAGGGCTTCGGCTTGTTCTGCCGCCTGCGTAAGCAGCTCTTCGATATGGCAGAGCTGGTTTTCACGCAAGAGTTCTTGGTTGCCGTCGGCAACAAAGCAGCCCTTGCCCTGCACGGTACAGATAAACCCGAGCTGCTCCAGATCGGCGTAGGCGCGCTTGGTGGTGATGACGCTCACGCCCAGGTCGCTCGCGAGTGCGCGGATGCTGGGGAGTTTGGCTCCCGCGGCGAGCGTGCCCGAAAGGATTTGAGCTTTGACCTGCGAGGATATCTGCTCGTAGATGGGCTTGTCGCTCGAATTGGATAGGATAATGTCCACAGCGGCTCCTTAGCTGTTGGGCTACACGTGTATATAACCGGTAAGCACAGTATATATACACTATGCACAGTTATGCAAGAGCTAAACGTGGAATGGCCCGCCGGCACCGCGCTTGCTCCAAAACAATCTCAATCTGTAACACCTAGGTCCGTTTTGGGTCGCTTGCTGTTACAGATTGAGATGTTATTTGTCCGCCTGCCTATTTGTCTCAATCTGTAACAGTAAGAGTCGATTTGCGCGGCTAGATGTTACAGAACGAGACATTGGCGGCTCGCCTTCCCGTTTATCTAGATTTGTAACAGCTAGACCCAATTTGGGCGGTCAGATGTTACAAATCGAGATTGTGCCGGCGGGCCTGCCGGTTTGTCTCGATCTGTAACAGGTAGGGGCTCAAAACCCGTCTTACTGTTACAGATCGAGACAATCCTTGAGGCGGCTGCCCGGCGCAGCGAGCTCAGCTGATGAATTTGTCCTGATAGGTGCCCTATGGCGGGATTTCGCGGCTACAATAGTGCGGTTACAACGACGTAATGCACTCAATGCAAGAAAGGATCCGCATGGCAAGCCTGTCGGATGAAATCTCGTCGCGCCGCACGTTCGCGATCATCAGCCACCCGGACGCCGGTAAGACCACACTTACCGAGAAGCTGCTGCTCTATACCGGCAGTATCCAGACTGCCGGCTCGGTTAAGGGCAAGAGCTCGGCCAAGCATGCCGTCTCGGACTGGATGGACATCGAGAAGGAGCGTGGTATCTCCGTTACCTCCTCGGTGCTGCAGTTCACTTACAACGGTGCCTGCGTCAACATCCTTGATACCCCCGGCCACCAGGACTTCTCGGAGGATACCTACCGTACCCTTATGGCCGCCGACGCCGCGGTCATGGTCATCGACGGCGCCAAGGGCGTCGAGGCCCAGACCAAAAAGCTCTTTAAGGTCTGTACGCTGCGCCACATTCCCATCTTCACCTTTGTGAACAAGCTTGACCACGAGGCTCGCGATCCGTTTGAGCTCATGGAAGAGATCGAGAACGTCCTAGGTATCAATACGTATCCTATGAATTGGCCGATCGGCAGCGGCCGCAACTTCCGCGGCGTGTTCGATCGTCAGACCCGTCGCGTCATTGCCTTTGAGGGCGACGGTCACGCCAACGCCACCAAGAAGGTTGCCGAGGTCGAGGCCGAGCTGGGTGATCCTTCCATGGATGAGCTCATCGGCGAGGAGAACCATAAGAACCTGATGGACGATATCGAGCTGCTCGATGGTGCCGGCGATGAGCTCGACTTGGATGCCGTGGCCTGCGGCAAGCTGAGCCCGGCGTTCTTTGGCTCGGCGCTCACCAACTTTGGCGTGGAGCCCTTCCTGAAGGAGTTCCTGCGTCTGGCCCCGACGCCGCGCGCCTATACCGATACGCTCACCAGCGAACCGGTCGATCCCTGCCGCGATGACTTTAGCGGCTTTGTGTTTAAGATCCAGGCCAACATGGACAAGAACCACCGCGACCGCATCGCCTTTGTGCGTATTTGCTCGGGCAAGTTCGAGCGCGGCATGGACGCCTTCCACATGCAGGGCAACCGCAAGCTCAAGCTTGCCACGGGCACGTCGATGATGGCCGATGACCGCGCCATCGTGGACGAGGCGTACGCGGGCGATATCGTGGGCCTGTTCGACCCGGGTATCTTTAGCATCGGCGACACCGTGTGCTCCGGCAAGCGCCACGTGCAGTACCCGCAGATCCCGACGTTTGCCCCCGAGATGTTCGCTCGCATTACGCAGGTTGACACGCTCAAGCGCAAGCAGTTCGTCAAGGGTATGGAGGAGCTTGCCCAGGAGGGCGCCATCCAGATCTTCCGCGAGCTGGGTGCCGGCATGGAGAGCGTCATCGTGGGCGTGGTCGGCGTGCTGCAGTTTGAGGTGCTCGAGCGCCGCCTCAAGGCCGAGTACCGTGTTGAGGTTCGTCGCCAGCCACTGCCCTATACGGACATCCGCTGGATCCAGAACGACCCCGATACTATCGATATCCCGGCCCTTTCGCTCACGCGCGACACGCTGCGTGTCGAGGATATGCGCGGCGGTAAGCTGCTGCTGTTCACGAGCCCGTGGAACGTGGACTGGGCAACCGACCACAACCCCGACCTTATCCTGTCGGAGTTTGGCAACGTAGCCTTTTAACGCATCGGCGCGGTGACCCTGCGGGGCTGCCGCGCCATTTACTTGCCTGATGCCGTGTGAGCGGCTATCATACCCACCGTCGTCTCAAGACCGGGGCGTCCGAGCAGTTCGGGTCCGATATCCTGCTCGTTAAACCTAAAACCAAAGGAGTACATAATGATCAAGAAGGTCATGGAGGACTATAAGGTCCTGTTGCGGAGCATTCCCGCGGCAACGGTTTCGCTGTTTTTCGTGAGCGTCATCATGATGAACCTGCTGGCCAACAAAGAGCTCATCAGCCTGCCGTATCTGGCACTCGATTGCGGCTTTGTGGTGAGCTGGGTTTCGTTTTTGTGCCAGGACATGATCTGCAAGCGCTTTGGCGCCAAGGCATCCATCAAAATCTCTATCCTCGCGCTGCTGGTCAACCTGGCCGTTAGCCTGTGCTTTTGGGCATGCTCGCTCACGCCCGGCATGTGGGGCGCCTACTACGACACGGGTATGATCGAGGTCAACACCGCCCTTAACGCCACCATCGGCGGCACCTGGTACGTGGTGCTGGGCTCTTCGCTGGCAATGCTCGTTTCTGCCGTGGTCAACTCCACGCTCAACCAGTCGCTCGGCCGTATGCTCAAAAAGAATAACTTTGCGAGCTTCGCCTTCCGCTCCTATGTGTCCACGGGTGTTGGCCAGTTTGTCGACAACCTGGTCTTTGCCATTGTGGTGAGCCATACGTTCTTTGGTTGGACCTGGGTGCAGGTCCTTATGTGCTCGCTGACCGGCGCTGTTGCCGAGCTACTGTGCGAGGTCTTCCTGAGCCCCGTGGGCTACAAGGTCGTGCGTGGCTGGGAGCGCGAGAATGTGGGCTCCGAGTATCTCGAGCGCCACGCAACCGCCTAAGGAGCAAGTATGCGGGTTTTGATCACGGGCGCTTCGGGCGGTATCGGAGCTGCGTGCGTGCAGCGCTTTTTGGACGAGGGCCACGAGGTCGTGGGCTTTGATCTGCTGCCGGCGGCGATCGAACACGAGCGCTACCGCCATCTGATCGTTGATGTACGCGAGCCGAACTCGTTTCCAGGCGATCTTGAACCCCAGGTAATCGTGAACGTTGCCGGTACGCAGGATTCGGCCGACGACATCGCCGCCAACCTGTGTGGCACCATCAACGTGACCGAGCGTTACGCCTTTGTGGGGGAGGGGCTTGCCGCCAAGCCGGCGCCGGCTATCAAATCCGTAGTCAATGTGGGGTCGGCGAGCGGGCATACGGGATCGGAGTTTCCCGCCTATGCCGCCAGCAAGGGCGGCGTTATCGCCTACACCAAGAACCTTGCAAACCGCCTGGCACCGCAGGCCATCGCCAACAGTGTGGACCCGGGCGGCGTTATCACGCCGCTCAACCGTTGCGTGATGGAAGACGAGCGCCTGTGGAACCAGATTATGGAGCTCACGCCGCTTAAACGCTGGGCCACCGCCCAAGAGATCGCCGAGTGGATCTACTTTGTGGGCGTGATCAACCGGTTTATGACCGGGCAGAGCCTGCTGATCGATGGCGGCGAGGCCGGCCGCACCCAGTTTATCTGGCCCGAGTAGAAAACGCGCCCGATGGCAAGATTGCCGTCGGGCGCGTTTTTGATGTATTGATTTTTAGCCGAGGCAAGTCCAGTTGACGGGGGTCGAGCCGTGCTGTTCGAGTAGCCGATTGGCTGCCGAGAAGGGGCGCGACCCTATAAAGGCGGGGAGTTCTGCCGTGGCGCGGTTGGCCGAAAGCGGCGAGGGGTGCGTAGAAGCCAGGCAGAACTTGCCGGTTGCCTTGCCCGCGCCGATCGCGTCGAGCTTGCCCTCAACCATTTGCTGGGCAAAGCGGCCCCATGCCAAAAAGACGACCGGCTGGGGCAGTTGACAGCAGCGTTCGATAATATAGTCGGTGAGCGTGCTCCAGCCCAGCTTGGCGTGCGAATTGGCGGCATGCTCGCGCACGGTGAGCGTGGTGTTAAGGAGCAGGACGCCCTGTTGTGCCCATGGGGTTAGGTCTCCCGTGGCAGGAATGGGGCAGTCCAGATCGGCTTTGAGTTCCTTATAGATGTTGCGCAGGCTCGGCGGCAACTTGGTTTGCGTCGCGGGGACCGAGAACGATAACCCCATGGCCTGGTTGGGTCCGTGATAGGGATCTTGACCCAAAATGACAACTTTGACCTGGTCGGCCGGCGTATAGGCGAGGGCATTGAGGATGTCGTCTTGTGCCGGGTAGATGGTTTGCTCGGCACGCAAAAGGGCGATGCGCTCGAGCAGCTGGTTCGTCGTGTCACGTACCGGCTGCGGCGCATCGCCCAACCAAGTTGCTATGTTGCGGTCGCGGGTTGCGGTGTCCATGGGGCTCCTTTATGGCAGATGCTCTGTTGGCATCTATTGTAAAGGCGCACCGGTTGCCTTTATGCCGCGGCTGCATAAGGAGTGGGGTCTACGAGACGCGCTCGGGCGCTCCTGCCATACGAGCCTGTCCATGCGCGCGAAGGCGCGGAAGCTCGACGGTTGCCACCATGACGCCGATGAGGATGAGGGCGGCGCCAAAGAAGGCGATGGGGCTCAGGACCTCGCCGACCAAGAAGAACGAGAAGACGGCCGAGCAGACCGGCTCGAGCGAGAAGGCGAAGCCGGTGGTCTCGGCGGGCACGTGGGGCTGCACGAGTGTCTGAGTGATAAAGCCATAGGCAGAGCAGATGAGTGCGAGCGCGACGATAACGACGATCTCGCTGGGCGTGCTGGGAAGCGTGAAGCCGCCAAAGGAGAATGCGGCAATACCCGAGAATAAGCCGCCGAAGCCCAGCTGCCAAACGCCCAGGGCCAGCGGGTCGACATCTTCGACAAAGCGCTTCGCCACAATGATATGACCGGCATAGACAAAGGCGGAGAGCAGCATGATGAGCGCGCCCGGTTTCAGGCTGGTGAAGTCGGCGCCCGAGAGCAGCAGCATGCCGCAGGTGACGATAGCCGTGCCGATGAGCACTTTGCGCTCGGGGGCGCGGCGCAGTAGGGCGGCGTTGGCAAACGGCACGATCACGACCGTCAGGCTCTGCAAAAAGCCGGCGGTGGAGGCAGAGGTGAGGCTGGAGCCCAAGCACATGCAGGTGAGCTCGGTTGCCATGATGGCGCCGATGATGGCGGCGCGAACCATGAGGTCGCGGTTGATGCGCAGCGCGTGCTTGTGGAAGAGCAGCAGGCAGGCCACAAAGGCGATGATGCAGCGCAGCGCAACGATGCTCGTGGCGTTCATGCTGTCCATGCCGATCTTCATGAGGGGGTACGAAAAGCCCCATGCGACGGGAACGGAAAACGAGAGCGCGATTGCTTTTTTGCGATCCATGGGACTCCTTTTGTTACAGAACGGTTTCGTAAAAAGGATTCTGCTCCCAGATGTGGATGTAGTAAAGCGAATGTATCTTCAGTATGATTAAGAAATGCTAATGTCGGAAGAAAAAGCCCTGGCAAAACGTTTTACGGCTACATCGATGAGGAGGCACGATGGCATCGCGGTATCAGATTGTGTGTATGGTGGTCGATCGCGGCAGTCTTAAGGGCGCGGCCGACGAGCTAGGCTATACGCAAAGTGCGGTGAGCCAGGCCGTCAAGGCGCTCGAGCGCGAGCTGGGTACCACGCTTATCGAGCGCGGCAAGCAGGGTGTGTCGCTTACGCGCGACGGCAAACAGTACCTGCCGTATCTGCGCCAAATCGTAACTGCCGAGGCCGAGCTTGAGGGCAAGCGCCAGGAGCTGCTGGGGCTCTCCTCGACTGATATTCGTATCGCGACGTTTACCAACGTGAGTCGTACCGTGCTGCCGCGAGTGATCCGCGACTTTGGGGCCCTGCATCCGGGCGTGCACTTTACCCTCAAGCAGGGCGATTACACGCGCAACGCCCAGTGGGTGCACGATGGCGTGGTTGACTTTTGCTTTACGGCACGCGGTTTTACCGCTGGGCTCGAGAAACGCGTGGTCTATCACGACGAGTTGGTGGCGCTGTTGCCGGCCGCGCATCCGCTGGCGGCAAAGGAAAAGGTGACGCTTGCTGACCTGGCGTCAGAGTCGTTTGTGCTGCTGGACGAGGGCGAACAGAGCCTGGTGCTCGATGCATTCGCGGCGTACGGGCTGTCGCCGCACGTGACGAGTGAGGTTACCGACGACTACACCATCATGGCGATGGTGGAGGAGGGCCTAGGCGTGAGCATGCTGTATCGCCGTACCGTCGAGGGCATGCGGGCCGATATTCGCGTACGTCCCATCGTGCATGCTCCCTCGCGCGACGTGGTGGCAGCTTGGCGCAGCTGGGACACCATGCCTATCGCCACGAGGCGTTTTATCGACTATATGAGCTCGCATATTGTCAATTAATGACTGGCGTGACATTGAGTGCGGTGTTTAGCGGGCTGTCGCTTTGGCTTGGGCGACGCGATAGGTGCGTGCCGGGTGGCAGAGTAGTACCGCCACGACCATAAAGAACGCCGTGGTGCCCAGACTGATGGGGTAGACCATCATGATGTTCGCAAAGGTGCGGAAGTGCGGGAACACGCAGAATACCCAATAGAAGCGAATGCCGCAGACGCAGATCATGGTGATGAGGGCGGGCATGAGCGAGATGCCAAAGCCGCGCAGGTAGCCGGACATGTTTTCGTAGAACATGCTAAAGGCGTAGGCAGGGAAGATCGAGCACACGCGGATATAGCCGATCGAGACGATGTTGGGGTCGCTGTTGAACAGCGCCAGGATTTCGCGTCCCAAGCCTACGATGATGACGATGGTGGTGAGCGCGACGATACCGCCTTCGACCAGGCAGACCTTGAGCGTCTTGGTGCAACGGTCGATTTGGCGGGCACCGTGGTTTTGTCCCACAAAGGTGGTGCAGGCCTGGCTAAAGCTGTTGAGCAGGTTGTAGCACACGTACTCCAGGCTCATAGCAGCGCTCGATGCCGCCATGACCTCGGTGCCCAAGCTGTTGATGGCGGACTGGATGATGATGTTGGCGACGGCAAAGACGGCGCTTTGGATGCCGGCGGGCAGGCCGATCTTGACGATGCGCTTGAGGGCGGCGGGGTCTAAGCCTAAGTCGCGTGGGGTGACGCGGACGACGGAGTCGGTCTTGAGCAGGCGGATAAAGAGCGTAGCGGCGCTGACGGTGTAGGCGATGGCGGTGGCGATGGCGACGCCCGCGACGCCCCAGTGGAGTACGGGGACAAAGATGAGGTCCAGGCCAATGTTGAGGACGGTGGACACGGCAAGTGCCTGCAGCGGCATGCGGGTGATGCCGACGGAGCGGAAGATCGCGGCCTCAAAGTTGTAGAGCAAGATCGAGGGCATGCTGAGCAAAAAGACGCGCAGGTAGAGCGAGGCGAGCGGCATGGTTTCGGCGGGAACGTTGAGCGCGGCGAGCATGGGCTCGGCAAAGATCTCGCCCAGCGCGATGACGACAAAGCCCACGAGGGCCATTAAAATCGAGGTATGGACGGCGCGTTTGACCATGTTCTGGTCGTTGCGGCCGATAGCGTTGGCGATGACCACGTTGGAGCCAAGCGACATGCCAATAAACAGGTTGAGCATAAGGCTGGTAAGCGGAACATTGGAGCCGACCGCCGCCATGGCAAGGGTTCCCTGGTCGCCCGAGAAGTTACCGATGATGACCGTGGCGATGAGGTTCGACAGCTGCTCTAAGATGCTCGTGGCGGCTACGGGGAAGGCGAACAGGGGAATATTGCGCCATAGCGAGCCGGTGGTCATGTCAATGTGCTTAGATGCGGTATCAGCCATACGCTCTCAATCTCTAATATGCTATTCCGTGCTTATTTGCGCAGACGATGATACTCCTAATCGACTAGTCATTGGGGACGTTCTTAAACGACTAGTCATTCAAGAACGTCCCCAATGACTAGGTGGGGAAGGCGTGCGACAATGGTGGGCGTTGTGTTGTTCGCGCTAAGGAGTTGCCATGTTGTTGTGTCCCGTTTGCCATGAGCCGTTGGTGGATGACGAGCGCGGTGCTGCATGTGCGGGCGGACACCGGTTTGACCGTGCGCGCGAGGGCTATCTGTATCTGCTGCGCTCGTCCAAGAGCGGCGACTCCATGGGCGATCCCAAGTCTCAGGCGCGCAGCCGTCGTGACTTTCTGAACCGCGGATACTATGCGCCGTTGCGCGATGCGATGGTCGAGCTGGTGCGCGAGCGGGTGTCTGGGCGTGCCGCGTCTACGAACGACCCCATGACGCTGCTCGATATTTGCTGTGGCGAGGGCTATTACACGAGTGCCATGGGTGCGGTGCCGGGCGTGGACGCTTACGGTTTCGACCTGGGCAAAGAGATGGTGCGCCTGGCCGCCAAGCGCGGCGATGCGACCTATTTTGTGGCCAACATGAAGGATATCCCCGTGGCCGATGGCACCTTTGATATGGTGACCGAGCTCTTTGCCCCCTTCCACGCGCGCGAGTTTGCCCGCGTGCTGGCACCAGAGGGCTCACTCTATACCGTGGTGCCGGGTGCCCGTCATCTGTTTGGGCTTAAGGAAGTGCTCTACGATACGCCGTACCTTAACGACGAGAAGCTGCCGAAGACTACCGAGCTCGAGTTGGTCGGAACGAAGCGGGTATCTGCGAATATTACGCTCCAGACCCAGGTCGACATCGAGGCGGTGTTCCAGATGACGCCATACTACTATCGCACGCGCCCTGCCGACAAAGAGCGCTTGGCAAATTTGGACACGCTCCAGACCGATATCGACTTCATCATCGCCGAGTACCGCCACAGCTAACAACCTACCAAAAAGGGACAGGTTTATTTTGGCAGGTTTTATCTGGGCAAACGTAAAGGGCCGACCGCGGAGATGCGCGATCGGCCCTTTTTAGTTGCTTGGCTGCAGAGGTTGTGAGAAGTGAGCGCTTACAGACGGTCCTTGTTCTCGGCCTTGACGGCGTGCGCCTGCTGAATAAAGAACAGGTCGTAGACCACGATGACAAAGGCGACGATATTGACGGAGCTGCCGCCGAGCGCGGGAAGCGTGAGCACGGCCTGCGCAAGCGTGGCGACCGCGGCAACAATACCGAGCTTAAACGCGCCGTCTACCTGCGAAGGCTTGTTGGCACCCTTGATGCCCGCAACGCCCGCGGCGAGATCAATGAGGCCCTTGGCGACAAGCACGACCGCGGCGAGCATGGCGTTCGATCCGTAGGCGGACTCGAGCTTGCCGGTCGCGATACCGGCGATTCCAATGACGAGACTGGCGATGCCCAGAACAAAATAAATCAGGGCAAGGATTTTGAGTGTCTTGCGAGCGGCGCTCATGGCTGGTCCTTTCGATGCGGGCGCGGAGAATCTGTCGCACCCAGGTTGCGGCACATATTGTGAAGCACATTGTAGTTCAACGGGGCGATGCATGCGTCTGAAAGCGTCTCTTGCCTGTACGGTCCAACCTTTCAAAAAGGAAAGCTGGGCGTAAGTCAAATCGATGGCAGCGCATGCGCGGCGCTGCGATGATGAGGCCATGGTAAGAGTTGGACCGAAGGAGGAGCCATGATGTACGGAGCCAAGCAAGTGCGTGAGCCGCGTTCGTTAGGAAGGCGTATGGGCGATTCCGTGATCGCTGCCGTGTGCACGGGATTGATGGCGGTGCTTTGCATTGGGATGCTGTGGACCATGTCGCATGTGGGACAATAACGGACGGTTGGGTGCTGGCATAAACGGCGCTCACGTATTCGTTTTGCTTGTTAAGGAGTGTCCATGGGCGTCGTCGATCCCTTTTCTGTTGCTCGGGCCGCGGGGCTTGAGCTGACCGGGACGTCCGAGGGCCTCACGCTCACCGACGGCACGATGGAGCTGCGTGCCGATTTTGCTCGCATGCTTCCACGGCTCAAGCAGGGTCGTCTGCAGCAAGAGCTGCTGGTAAAGGCCGCGCGCGCGAAAGGCGTTGAGCATCCGTGGGCAATCGATGCCACGGCAGGTTTTGGCGAGGATTCGCTGCTGCTGGCGGCCGCGGGCTTTACCGTCGATCTATATGAACAGGACTGCGTAATCGCGGCGCTCCTCAAGGATGCCTTGGATCGCGCGGTAGATGATCCGGCGCTTGCGGTTGCCGTGTCGCGCATGCGCTTACATGCGGGCGAGGACAGCATTGCCGGCCTGAACCAGACTGCCGAGCTGGTCGAGCAAGGCGAGCTCGCCGTTCCCGACGTGGTGTATCTGGATCCCATGTTTCCCGGGCGCACCAAGAGCGCGGCGGTGAAAAAGAAGTTCCAACTCTTGCACCATCTGGAACAGCCGTGTGCCGATGAGAAGACGCTGGTCGAAGCCGCGCTTGCGGTGCACCCGCGCAAGGTCGTTATCAAGCGGCCGGTGAAGGGACCACTGCTTGCCGGCGTTAAGCCGAGCTATCAGCTTGCGGGCAAGGCCGTCCGCTACGATGTTTTGGTGCCGCCGCGCCCGTAGCTTGCGTGCGATGGCTGGCGCTCCGTCGGTGCCGTGCCGATGCGGGGTCTATTTCCAAGGGTGCGACGTCAGGTGCCAGCCGCCGCAGTATTCGCATTTGTAGCAGGCCAAACCACGCCGCCCGCGGTTTTCGCAGTCGGCCATAACGGCCTCGGCCTCGGCGCGCGTGTCGTAACGGTTTTTGCGCTCGCACGACTTGTAGCGCCAGGCTTCATCGCGCTCGGCGTCCAGAGCGTCGCGGCGCTCGTCCTCGCGTGCAAACAGGTCGCTCATATCGCCGCCGGTAGCAGCGCCCAAAAACTCGCTTTTGGCTTTTGACCAGGCGGCTCGCTTTTTGCTCCCCATCTGCTTCGCGCCCCTCTCCAAACGTTGCTATCATTGCTCAATCAAAGTGATACCAATAAACGTGAGGTCGCCGCGTGATGATCAGAAAAACCCTCGATACCGACATTCCCGCCGTCATGGCTATCTATGACGCGGCCCGCGCCTTTATGCGTGCGCATGGCAACGCCACGCAGTGGCCCGAGGGCACGCCTTCTGCCGAGCAGTTGGCTGCCGATATCGCCGCCGGTGGCAGCTATGTGTGCGAAGTCGACGGCCGCGTGGTGGCGACGTTTGCCTTTTTACCGGGCCCGGACGAGTGCTATGACGTAATTGAGGACGGTCAATGGCGTAGCGACACTCCGTACGCCGTGCTGCACCGTGTGGCATCCGACGGCACCGTGCACGGTATCGCGGCTGCGATGTTTACCTTTGCCAAAGAGCGTGCCGATCACCTGCGTATCGACACGCATCAGGACAACCTGCCCATGCAGGGCGCCATCGCCAAGGCGGGGTTCGAGCGTGTCGGCATCGTGCATGTGTCGGACGGCACGCCGCGTGTTGCGTTCGACTGGCTGCGCGAGGCGTAGGAGCCAAGGCACGTATCATCACCCAGCTCAAATAAAAAATGGCCCCGAGTGGGGCCATTTTTGGTAAAACGCGTCGTTGTGGGACTCGCGTTGTTACTGCCCCAGATGAACCCGGGCAGACAAAAAGGGGAGGTGCCGGCTTTCGCAAGGCGCGAACCTACGAAAATCGCCGCGCGGCAACGCGGGGCGATGAGCTCGGTCGGGGGATAGGGCCCGCTTCGCCCGCCGGCCCGTAAATTGTATCATCCAGTGTGGAGCGTGAACGCCCGTTGCCGCGTGCGATGGGCTTGTAATAAGAGGAGGGCCATGTCGAAGCAAGCGGTCGTTGGAATCTTGGCGCATGTCGATGCCGGCAAGACCACGTTGGCCGAGGCCATACTGTTCAACGCGGGTCGCATTCGCAAGCGCGGCCGCGTGGACGATGGCGATTCGCATTTGGACACTGACGCGATCGAGCGCGAGCGTGGCATCACGATTTTCTCGTCGCAGGCCGTGTTCGACCACGGTGATACCCACGTCATGCTCGTGGATGCACCGGGGCATGTCGATTTTTCTGCCGAGGCGGAGCGCACGCTGCGCGCACTCGACTATGCGATTTTGGTTGTGGGCGCCAACGATGGCGTGCAGGGGCACACTGAAACCCTGTGGCGCCTGCTTGCACGCTATGACATCCCGACGTTCATCTTCATCAACAAGATCGATTTGGAGAATCCCGGCCGCGATGTTTTGCTGGCACAACTCGGGCAGCGTCTTTCCGAGGGCTGCCTGGATGCCAACGAACTGCTGGCGGGCGGCGCCGTTCAGGAGGACGCTGCTGCGTTGGACGAAGCGGCGCTCGAGGAGTTTCTTGAAGCGGGTGAGCTTTCTGTCGCAACGCTGTCGCGCATGGTTGCCGAGCGCAAGCTCTTTCCCTGCTTTGCCGGCTCGGCGCTCAAGGACCAAGGCGTTGACGAGCTGCTGGATGGCATATGCGCGCTGATGCGTGAGCAGGCGTGGCTCCCGGAGTTTGCCGCGCGCGTCTATCGTGTCAGCCGCGGGGATCGTGGCGAGCGCTTGGCTTGGGTTAAAGTGACCGGCGGCACGCTGCGCGCAAAACAGATGATCAGCGGGCGTTCCAGTGCCGAGGCGTGGGAACAGAAGGTCGATCAGGTGCGCATCTATAACGGCGAGAAGTATGAGCTTGCCCAAGAAGTTGCTGCTGGCGGTATTTGCGCCGTGACGGGTCTTGCGCACGTTCGCCCAGGGGACGCCCTGGGCGCGGAACCCGCGGGCGATGCACCCGTCATCGCTCCGGTCCTCACCTATACGGTGCTTTCGGGCGAACACGATGTCCATGCGGTGTTCAAAGCACTGACTGAGTTGGCGGACGAAGATCCTATGCTCGGCGTAAGCTGGAATACGCATCTTGAGCAGATTCATTTGCAGTTGATGGGCGCTGTGCAACTCGAGGTCGTGCAGCGGGTGTTGGCCGATCGCTTTGGTCTATCGATTGCGTTTGAACCCGGCGGCATTCTCTATAAGGAGACTATTTCGCAGCCGGTCGAGGGTGTGGGCCACTTTGAGCCGCTGCGCCACTATGCCGAGGTACATCTGTGCCTGGAGCCGTTGCCAGCGGGTTCGGGCGTGCAGTTTGGCACCGTGACCTCGACCGACGAGCTCGATCTTAACTGGCAGCGTCTGGCACTCACTAACGCCATGGAGCGCGATCACCTGGGCGTGCTGACCGGCTCGCCCATCACCGATGTACGCATTACGCTCACGGGCGGCCGCGCGCATGCCAAACACACCGAGGGCGGCGATTTTCGCCAGGCCACGTACCGCGCGATTCGCCAGGGGCTCATGCAGGCGCGTGAGGCCGGCGCGGCGGTACTGTTGGAGCCGTGGTATCGCTTTGAGCTCGAGGTGCCGGGGGAGTGTGTGGGCCGGGCGCTCTCAGATGCCACGCGCATGGGTGCCGAGTACGAGCCGCCGACGATGGTGGAAGACCGGGCGAAGCTTGTGGGTCGCGTGCCGGCATCCGAGGTGCAGGATTACGCGCTGGAGGTGGCTACCTACACGAGCGGTCGCGGTCATCTGTACCTGGAGTTCGCCGGTTATGCGCCTTGCCATGATGCCGAGCGCGTAATCGAGACGGCCGCCTATGAGCCCGAGGCCGATCTGTCCAACACGCCCGACTCGGTCTTTTGCTCTCACGGCACCGGCTACACGGTCAAATGGTATGACGTGCCCGCCGCAGCGCACGTAAAGATCGATCCTGCCACCTTTCGTCCCTGGCGAGCAGCAGACGCCGAGTTTTTCGGCCATAGGTGATAGAGGGACGGTCCCTTTGTCACCTGCTGTTGGTATAACTCGGTATAAGTTGGTATAACTATAGGCAGCGTTTGCCAATCTGAGGAGTCCGACATGAATCCAAATCCCTTTAAGCCCACTGCTGGCAAGCGGCCCCCGGTACTCATCGGCCGCGAGTCGGTCATCGAAGATTTTGAGGAAGGGCTCGACAACGGCGCTGGAGCGCCGGGCAGACTCATGCTCATTACGGGAAACCGCGGCTGCGGCAAAACGGTTCTCCTGCGGGAGCTGCAACGTTTGGCTAGCGAGCGCGGATGGGCGGTTGTTTCCGATTCCGCTTCGCTTGGCTTATGCGACCGCTTGGCCGAGGCGCTTCGCTCGAATAAACCCGTTGTGACGTCAATGGAGTTCGGTCCGTCGTTTGGTCGGATGTCGGTTGAGGCGGCGCGAGCAAAAGGCGAGACGTTGCGAGGCCTGGTCAACGAGCGCCTCAAGAAACTCGGGCCGGGAAAGGGCTTACTGTTTGCGATTGACGAGGCGCAATCGGCGTCTATCGAGGAACTGGCGGCTCTTGCCGTTCTCTATCAGCAGGTGCTCGGAGACCAGGACGCTACGGGCTTGTCCGATAGCGACCAGCGCGGTCTTGCGCTGGTTTTTGCCGGCTTACCCAGTATGGTTGACGATCTGCTCGAAGAGCCGAGCGTGACGTTTTTGCGACGTGCCCAGCAGCGTAC
>CAKTWE010000017.1 GCA_934630385.1 uncultured Collinsella sp. | reverse complement strand
GGCTACGCGTCCTCAGATGAGGTTCTCGCCCAGATTCTTGCCGCCGAGGACGTGCATGTGGAAGTGCATGACGGTCTGGCCGGCGTTGACGCCCTTGTTGGAGATGACGCGGAAACCGTCCTCCAGACCCTTGGCCTTAGCGACCTCCTGGATGGCGTGAACCATGGCGCCCATGGTCTCGGCAGGTACGTTGTCGGCGATGTCGCTGTAGTGCTTCTTGGGGATCACGAGCGTGTGGACCGGCGCCTGTGGGTTGAGGTCGTCGAAGGCGATGACCTGGTCGTCCTCATAGACAACGGTCGAGGGGATCTCGTGGTTGGCAATTTTGCAGAAGATGCAATCACACATGGTTGGTTCCTTTCTCGCAGACCAAGGTAATTATATTTGGTCGGGATGGCTAGAACGAGAGGTTGTCGTCGGTGTTGGCGGCTTCGCCGTCGGCGAGCACGTCGTTGCCGTCGACGTCCTTCAGGAGCACCGAGACCTTCTGCTCGGCATCGGACAAGCGGGTACGCAGGCTCTTGAGGAGCTCGACGCCGCGGGTATAGCTCTCGAGCGACTCCTCGAGCTCCATATCGCCCGACTCCAAGCTGCGGATGATGAGCTCCAGCTCCTGCGAGGCCTGCTTGTACGTAAGCTGCTCGACCGGGGTCTTCTCTGCCATATCTGTTTCCTTTCCTAAAGGTTTATCGCTATGAAACGCGGTTTACTCGACCGCATCGACCGTTGCCGCCACGTTGCCGTCTGCCATGCGCACGCGGATGGCGTCGCCGGGCTTAAAGGTCTTGGCGCTCGTAGCCACACCATCGTCGCTGTACGCGATGGAATAGCCGCGGGCAAGTACCTTAAGCGGCGACAGGGCATCGAGCGAAGCCGCTGCACGGCCCAGGTCGGACGCAGGTTTGCTGAGCATCGTGCGCCCCTGATGCTCCAGACGGGAACTCGCAAGCGTGAGCGCATGACGCTTGCCATCAAGCCCCGAGGTGCTTGCAACCAGACGCTCGGGCAGGCGCTCAAAGTTGGAGCGGAATGTCCCGACCGAGCGTGCTATGGCACCCGACAGGCGATCGGCAGTCAGCGCAAGCTCCGATTCGCGACGCTCGACCATAAATGTGGGGTCGTTGAGGCACGGGCGGCACGCAGCCGCATCGAGTGCATCACCCAAGCGAGCCGTATAGGCATCCCAGGCACGGCGACCGCGCTGATCGAGTATCTCCAGGTCGACCTGGGCCGACCCAATCATCGATGCCATCGCCGCACCCAGGCGCTGATGACGTGTCTCGAGCACATCTGCTAGCTCCGTCATAGCCGGCGCCACCGATTCGGCCGCCGCCGTGGGCGTGGAGGCGCGGCGGTCGCTCACCATGTCGCAGATCGAGGTATCGGGCTCATGGCCAATACCGGTCACCACGGGCACGGGGCACGCCGCCACCGCGCGGGCAAGCTCCTCGTCATTAAAGGTCATGAGGTCCTCGAAGGAGCCACCGCCGCGCACCAGCAAAATACAGTCGGGCGCCGGGGTAATGGAAGCGGCGCGGCGCAAGCCCTCAATGAGCTCTGCCGGCGCGCCCTCGCCTTGCACCTTGGCACCCACGCAAACAAGCTCGACAAGCGGGTTGCGCCGGCGCAGTGTGCGCTTGACGTCGTCGATTACGGCACCCGAAAGCGAGGTGACGACCGCCACGCGCGAGCAGAACACCGGGATGCGGCGCTTGCGCGCTTCGTCCATCAGGCCCTCGCGGCGTAGCTTTTCGGCCAACTGAGCCACCTGCTGGCGCAGCAAGCCCTCCCCCGCCAGCGAGAACGAGCGGGCGACAAAGCTCATGCGACCCGTAGGCTTGTAGAGATTGAAGCTGCCCTTAAAGCTCACCTGCATACCGTCGCGCAAATCGAAGGTGCGCTTGAGATAGGCGCCCTTCCAGATGATGCAGTCAACGGCGGCCGAGTCGTCCTTAATCTGGAAGTAGCAGTGACCACTTCGGGCATTGGGGCCACGAAAGCCCGTGACCTCGCCCAGGACGCTCAGCTGCGGAATAGCATCGAGCGCACCAGCGGCGATCTCCACCGCCTGGCTCACGCTGAGCTCTTTGCGCTCCTGCTCGTTCGAACCGTCGAACTCGGCGGAAACGGCATTGCCGGTCAGATTCCAGCCTGCCACGCAGCCTCCTTTCGTCATCGTGCACAAGGGCTCCGGCCCTGCGCAAATTCAAGTCCAACACATAGTACAGCGCCGCAGGGACACAAATCTCCGCGGCGCCTGTCAAGTCAATTTGTTATCGGTTGGAGTTTCTGTTGTAGCGAGCCATCAGGTAGAGCAGCTGAATGATCGAGGTGAGCGCCGCCGCCACGTAGGTGAGCGCGGCTGCCGTCAGCACCTTCTTGGCACCGTTGACCTGCTTGGAACTCATACCCGACTGCTCGATATACGCCACGGCGCGGCGACTGGCATCAATCTCGACCGGCAGCGTAACCAACTGGAACAGCACGCTAAACGAGAAGAAGATCAACGCGAGGGTTGTGAGTCCGGCAATGTTCATAAACAGACCCATGAGCAGCACGATCGTCCAGGTATTCTGGGTAAAGTTAACGACCGGGACCAAGGCGGTGCGTACCTTCATCATGGCATAACCACTTTGACGCTGGGCGGCATGGCCCGCCTCGTGGCAGGCCACGGCAACGCTTGCGACCGACCCGCCCGAGCGGTTGGCTTCCGAGAGATACAGGTTGTTATCCTGTGGGTTGTAATGGTCGGTGAGCTCACCGGCGACACCCTTGATACCCACGGCACTGCAACCGTTAGCGTCGAGCATGCGGCGCGCGACCGTAGCGCCCGTGTCGCCGTCCGAGCGGACCTTGGACCAGGTTTTGTACGTCGAGTTGATATAGCTCTGCGCGGCAAGACCGAGCACCGTACAAACAAGAACAACCAGCAGGTACAGCGGGTCGATGCCAAAGCCGTATCCATAGTAATAGGGCATACGAATTCCTCCGAATCGAGTTACACGTTGGAGGCATTCTACCCACTCAAGCGGCTAGGCTTCCCTACAGGAGCTCGATTTTGCCGTCCTTCACGGTGAGTCCCATATTGCCCGAGAGCAGATCGTCCAAGCGCGAGCCCACAAGCTCAAAGCGCCAACCTTCGCGCAGGCGGCTCTGCTCGGGATGCTCAATATAGTCGGCCAGGTCATCGCGCGAGGCAATGACCGAGGTCGCAACGCCCGAGCGCTCGGCAACCAGGCGGATAAGCGCATACATAAGGTCAGTCACGCTCTCCAGCTCCGGCGAAATCTGACGATGTCCGCGCACCAAGAGCGGCAGGCGATCGTGCGGACAGCTCGCACCGCGCTTGATGGCCATGAGTGCGCCGTCCACGTCGCGCTCCCCCAGCTGGTCGGTGCCGCGGATGCTACGGAACTCCTCAACACGCACGGGATTGCGCTTAACCAGAGCCAGCAGCGTATCGTCGGACATAACCCACTTGCGCGGGATATTGCGACGCTCGGCCCGATCCTCACGCCAGGCGGCAAGCTCGCGCGCAATGCCCAACTGATGGCGGCTGCACGAGTTGATGCGCTTGACCTTGCGGAACGCCTCATGGCGGTCGGCGCGGTAGTGCGACTCGTCGGCTAGCGGGCGCAACTCGTCGAGCACCCAATCCACACGGCCCAGCTCGCGCAGGCGGCTCATCATCTCGGTATAGGCAACGATCAGATACTTGACGTCATCGATCGCGTACTCAATCTGCTTATCAGTCAGCGGGCGGCGCGACCAGTCGGTCAGCGACTCGGTCTTAGGCAACGAAACGCCGCAAAACGTCTGCACGAGCGCACCGTAGGAAATCTGCTGGCGCTCGCCCAAAAAGGCGGCGGCGACCTGCGTGTCAAAAATCGGACGCGGCAGCGCGCCCACGGTGTGGAGCATGACCTCCATATCCTGCGAGCAGGCGTGGAAGACCTTGGTCACGCTCTCGTCGGCCATAAGCTCGGCCAGCGGTGATAGGTCGTCGATCACCAGAGGATCGACCGCGACGCTCTCGGCAGGGGTGGCAATCTGAACCAGGCACAGACGCGGATGGAACGTGCGCTCGCGCAAAAATTCGGTATCGACGGCAATCGCGTCAAACTCACGGGCGCGCTGGCAAAAGTCGAGTAGAGCCTGATGTGTGGAAATGTACATATCAACCCATCGAATAAGGTTAGGCCCGAAAAACACGGGTAGGATATCGGCATTGCTCTACAACTATACTCGGTTAGTCACAGAACGGGAACGTAAGTATGCGCTGCCTTATCATCCACAACCCGGCATCGGGCCCCAGCTCAGATGAAATCTTCGCATTCACGCACGCCCTTGCACAGGGCGGCGACGAAGTCGTGATGCGCTTTATCGGCGATGGCATGGAGCCCGAGGACGCCGTGGCGGATGTGCGCGAGTTCGATCGCGTGGTAATTTCGGGCGGCGACGGCACCGTCTCCAACGTGCTCGACCAGATGCGCGGATGCGGCGTCCCCACGCTCGTCTTCCCCTCCGGCACGGCCTGCCTGTTCTTCAACAACATTGGCAATGCCCCTGAGGCCGCGGCGCTCGCCAAGGCCTGCCGCGTCGGCCGCACCGTCAAGGCAGATATGGGTGAGCTCTTTTGGCTCGACGAGAACGGCAACGAAAAGCGCCACGGCTTCATCATCATCGCCGGCTCTGGCTACGACGCCGAGATCATGATGAAGGCCGCCCCCACCAAAAACGACATCGGCGAGATCGCCTACTTCCTATCCGCGCTCGCCACGCCCAACCCCACGGTGGCGCACTTTACGATTGAGCATGACGGCATTGTCGAGGAGCTCGATGGCATCTGCTGCATGGCAGGCAACACCTCGGTCATCCAAAACGACATCAACCTGTTCCCCGACTGTCGCATGAACGACGGCATGGTCGATATCGCAGTCATCGAGCCCGTAAAAACCGTACAGCTCCTCCCGACCGTGATCACCGCCGCACTCGACCCCGCCGGCAAGGTGCTCGGCCGTCCGCAGTTCAAGATCATCCAGACCAAAGAAGCCAAGATCACCTGTACCCCGTCGCTGGGTATGCAGTTCGATGGCGAAATCATCTCCAGCAACTCGGGCGTCTTTGGAGCCCGCGCGCTTCCGCAATGCCTCGACCTCATCGTCGACGAATTTTCACCGCTCGGAAAATAGGAGGACCCCATGAACGACAATCCCCTGATTGGCTTTATCATCATCGTTCTGGCCATGCTCGTTGGCTATGCGATTAACGTTATCCACCGCCGGAAGAAGTAATTCCACATTGGTATGATATTCATCCAATTATCGTCTCCCCCGTTGTTTATGCATTTGCCAAACAGCGGGGGATTTTTCTTTACGCCCCGTGCAAGGCGCTTTATTCAGGTACAGTAATTGCAGGGTGTCTTTATTTAAGTAAAGCTACATAATGAGTATTACTATCCGCTCATCGCATATTTTAGGACGCTCATCGAGTATTTCATCGAGTTAGATGAATACTCTTTAGACTTCCGATAGGCTAATAGATGTATTTATTAGCTGAAATCCTGCACAGTTCCGCGGGGTTTCAACGGTTGGGAGGGATTATGAGGTTTACTCATCCTGTCAACACGCTCAAAAAGCTCGGCTGCGGCCTTGCGTTTGGAGCAGCGGCCATCATGGCCATGCCGACTTCGGCACTCGCCTGCACCCAGATCTACATGGGTAGCAAGCTCACGGCAGACGGCAACACATACTACGGCCGTTCCGAGGACTTCGGTCCGCGCTATGTTAAGCACTTTGGCATTGAGCCCGCACACAAGGACGGCAGCAAGTACACCTCGGTCGAGTCCGGTTTTGAGTACAAGTCCAAGGGCACAACCTACCGCTATACCTTCGTTCGCGACAACCCCTCGCAGTGGGAAGATCGCTACGACGCATATTCCGAGGCAGGCATCAACGAGAAGGGCGTCTCCTGCTCTGCCACGTTAAGCACCTCCTATAACGAGAAGGCCGAAGAGGCCGACCCCATCACCGAGGAGACCGGCATCGGCGAGTACAACTACGCTAGCGTCATTCTGGGCGAGAGTGCCACGGCCCGCGAGGGCGTCGAGCTCATCGGCAGCCTGATCGACGAGCAGGGCGTCTGTTCCAATGACCAGATCATCATCGCCGACAGCACCGAGACTTGGCTGTTTGCCGCGCTTTCCGGCCATCAGTGGATTGCCATGAAGCTCGCCGATGACATCGCCTCGCTCAACCCCAACATCGGCAACCTCACCTATGACGTCGACCTCGACGACACCGAGAACTGTCTCCACTCCGAGGGCATCGAGTCCATGCCTAAGGAGAAAGGCTTTGCCGAGTACACCGACGGCAAGTTCGACGTCGCCAAGACCTACGGCGAGGAGATTAGCGAGGCCGGTATGCACCAATGGTCTCGCTATATCCAGGGCCGCGATTACTTCATGGCTCCGCTTGCCGAGGGCACCGACTACGAGATCGTCAAGGACGAGCGTGAAGACGCTCGCGCCACGACCGGCGCCCTGGTGCACGAGCTGCAGCCGCTGTTCTTTACGCCCGGCAAGTCCGACTGGAACACCTTTGAGATGATCCGCAGCTTCGCCGCTCGCGGCGAGAATGTCGCCGGCCTCAACGCCAACACCGACGGCGCCTACGCCATCGGCTCCAACCGCAACACCGAGATCCATACCTTCCAAATCCGTCAGGGCATGGATCCCGAAATCGCGACCATCCAGTGGGAGATGCTCTCCAACGCCGAGTTCTCCGTCGCTATCCCCCTCTACTCCGCGCTACTTACCGAGGTCAGCCCCTACTTTAGCGATCAGGATGTCTCCTTCGACCACTGCGAAGAGGAAGACGTCGTGAACAACGAGGAGCCCAAGAACTCAATCAATTACGTCCTCATGGACATCAATACGCTCGCCTATGAGAACCGTGACCACTGCGCTACCGGCGTCCGCGCCTATCTCGA
Organism: uncultured Collinsella sp.; assembly: GCA_934630385.1. GTDB lineage: Bacteria > Actinomycetota > Coriobacteriia > Coriobacteriales > Coriobacteriaceae > Collinsella. The sequence goes on along the minus strand of CAKTWE010000017.1, from coordinate 22,111 downwards.
CGCCCTGCAGAAGGAACTCATCGAGCAGAACCTGACCGTCGACGAGGCCATGCAGGCCGCTGAGGGCACCGAGGCCCGCACCGCCCTGGCCAACAAGGCCGGCAAGGCTGCCACCAAGAACACCTACGTCAAGTGCAAGGCCATGCTCGAGGAGATGCGCGACTACCTCAAGAAGGGCGACTTCTCCGAGGAGTTCGTCCCGAGTGACTACGACGCCGACAACGACTGCCTGGTCGAGTCCATCACCTACGCCGACGAGGCCCTCTCCGATGAGGACGTTGCCGAGCCCGAGGCCGAGAAGGAAGAGACCACCGAGGAGAAGTCCGAGGGCAACAACATGGCCGCCATGGCCGTTGGCGCCGTCGTCGTCATCGGTGTCTGCGGCTTCGCGCTCTATCGTCGCAAGAAGGCCTAAGGCCCTCATGTCCTAGCTGAGCGGGCAAGGCAGCAATGTCAGCCTCGCCCGCTCAGCCCGCTCTTTTGGCCGGCGGGAAACCCGCCTGAAATCTTTTCAAAAAAGATTTCCCCGCACACACTTCGCTGTGCTATAGTGCAGCGCAACAGCAATTAGGTGCGACCGCGCCATGGCATCGCGAAAGGAGCCACCAACATGAAGAACACGATGATGTCCCTCAACAACTGGTGGTGGCGTGATGCGAATACGATCGGTCGACAGTGAGTCCCTCACGCCTGTTTTTGCGCTCTAGGTGATTGAAAGGCCTCCGGTTTCGACCGGGGGCCTTTTTCTATCTCGAGCCCGATCGCATTCGCATCACGCGCCTCCGCTTTTCTCTTGCACTCCCTTTCCGAAAGGATTTTCACCATGTCTCAGAACACCACCGCCGCCCAGCCCCGCACCGTCCAGACCGCCGATCGCGGCAAACTCGACCTCAAGGCACTCACTCTCTACGCCATCCTCCTCGCCGCCGGTTTCGTCCTCAACATGACCGTCTCCAAGTTCTTTAGCGGTCTCACCGGAGGCTTCCTCTCGCCCGAGTTCATCATCGCAGCCTTCTGCCTCGAGATTCTCATCGTCAAGCCCAACATCGGCCAATCCGCGATTGTCGGCCTCCTCGCCGGCGTGGTGATCCAAATCACCGCCTCCGTCAAGGGTCCCGACCTGATCGCTGAGCCCGTCGCCGCAATGGTCATGGCTCTGCTCGTCTCTGTGATCGCCGACTCCAAGGCCAAGGGCCTGCTCCCGCTCGTCGGCACCTTTGTTGTCACCTTCATCTCCGGCATGATCTACGCCGCAATCTTCTCCTTTGGCGTCATGAACAACCCGGCTTTCATGGGCGTCATGGCTCCTGTCGTCGCCGCCACCGGTGTTGCTAACGCCATTATCGTGACCGCTCTCTACATCCCCATTAAGAAGGCCCTCAAGCTCAACGACTAAGTAGCCGACAAGCCACACGCAGGCACCTCTACAACAACTCTGCTCATAACACTCTAGAACCCAACGACATCAAGTCGCTCGTCCTGCTCGCCATCCTGGTCCAGGCCCTCTGCATTCCGCTCAAGAAGGTCTTCACCAAGTAGTAATACTTGCTACCATGTAGACCGCCGGTCGTTTTGCGACCGGTGCTCTTTTACGATAGAAAGGCCCCCATGAGCTCCAGCAATACCATCATCAAGCTCGATGACGTCTCATTTGCCTATGGTCACGAGGCGCAGAATGCCCTCGATCATGTCTCACTCACCATCGAAAAGGGTGAGTTTGTGGGCGTCATCGGCCCCTCAGGCGCTGGCAAATCGACGCTTGCCGCCGTTATGAGCGGAGCCATCCCCCACCATTACACCGGCAAGCTCTTTGGAGCCACGCTCGTCGATGACCGCGACACCTGCGAGATCACCCTCACGGATATCTCGCGCGTGGTGGGAAGCGTGCTGCAGGACATCGATGCCCAGATGGTTGCACCCATCGTTGAAGACGAGATGCTCTTTGGCCTCGAGAACTTTGACATACCGCACGATCAGATCGAGGAGCGCATTAGCCAGACGCTGGCGACCGTCGGCATTAGCGACCTGCGCCACCGCGAGATTGCCACGCTTTCGGGCGGGCAAAAGCAGAAAGTCGCAATCGCGGCGATCATCGCCATGGCGCCCGACGTGCTCGTGCTCGACGAGCCCACGGCAGCGCTCGACCCGGCAAGCTCCACGCTCGTTTTTGACACGCTGCGCCAAATCAACCGCGAGCACGGCATCACCGTGGTTGTCATCGAGCAGAAGGTCGCGCTGTTGTCGAAATACTGCAGCCGCGTGCTCGTCATGGCAGACGGCAAGCTCGCGTTTGACGGCGAACCCCACCAGGTCTTTGCCCACGCAAGCGAGCTGCGCCAGATGGGTGTCGACAGTCCCCGCGTCGCGCGCATCGCGAACAGTCTGGCAGAAGCGGGCCTGTTGCCGAGCGATCAGGCACCCTGCCTCAATGTTTCCGAAGCACACCAGCTAATCTCATCCTTACTTGCGGATGCAACGAGCAAGGACGCGCCCGCCGATATGCCCAAGACCTCTCCCCATATCCCGGCGGTCCCCCGCGGTGCCAATCAAGAGCCAGTAGTTGAGCTCGCCGATGTGACCTTTGCCTACCCCCATGGTGGTGCCTCGGTCAGCAACCTCAACATGTGCGTCTATCCCGGCGAGCTCGTGGGCGTCATCGGCCAGAACGGTGCTGGCAAGACCACGCTCACCAAGCTGTTGAACGGCCTTCTGCATCCAGCGTCGGGAACCGTGCGTATGGCGGGGATGAACACCGCCGACGTTCCCACCAGCGCGATCGCTGCAAAATGCGCGACGCTGTTCCAGAACCCCGACCGCCAGCTCTGCCGCGACACCGTACTCGACGAGATTGCCTTTGGTCTTGAACTGCACGGTGTCGGCACCGACGAGGCCCGCCAGCGCGCACGGGTGGCGGCGGAGCGCTTTGGGCTCCCCTTGGACGAATCGCCGTTCTCGCTTTCGCGCGGACAGCGACAGATGGTCGCCCTAGCGTCCGTGGTTGTGCTCGACCCACAGGTGGTTCTGCTCGATGAGCCCACGAGCGGCCTCGATTACCGCGAGTGTATGACCGTGATGGAGACGGTGAGCGAGATGGCCGAGCGCGGCTGCGCCGTGATCATGGTGTGCCACGACATGGAGGTCGTCTCGGACTTTGCCCAGCGCCTGGTAGTCATGGCTGACGGGCGCATCCTCGAGCGCGGCGACGCGAACCGGATCTTTGCCGACGATGCCCTCATGCGCGCCGCCTACGTGGAGCCACCGCAGGTTGTGGCCCTGTCCAAAGAACTCGCGCGCGACGTTTCGCCCCGATTCGCCGGAATCAGTCAGGTCTCCGATCTGGTCGACCTGGTAAAGGAGATGCTCAACCATGACTAACGTGATCGACTACGTGCCCGGAGACTCACTGCTGCACCGGCTGAACCCCGTGACCAAGCTAGCCCTGGCCGCGGCTATTATCTTGGCGACCTTCCTCGGCGATACTTATGTGCTCCTGATCGCCCTGCTTGTGCTGACTTTTACCTTGGGCATCTACGCCAAATCGACCGCGGGCCTCGTCTCGCTCGTCAAGCTCATGGTGCCACTCTCGCTAATCATGCTGGTCCTGCAGACCGCCTTTATCCGCACCGGAGCCCCCATCTTTGCCTGGATTACCACAGATGGACTTATCACCGGCACCAAGGCGGCGCTTCGCCTGCTCGGCGTGGCACTGCCGCTCATCCTCATGCTCACCATCACGCAGCTCGGCGACCTCGCTAACGCTTGCGTGGAGGTGCTGCACGTGCCGTACCGCTATGCGTTCACGTTTACCACGGCACTGCGCTTTGTACCGGTCTTTAGCCAGGAGATGAACGCCATCATGGAGGCGCAGACTGCGCGCGGCGTTGAGTACGACACCAAGAACCCCCTCAAGAAGATCCAGCTCATGCTACCGCTCTGCGTGCCGCTGCTGGTGAGCTCCGTGGGCAAGACCGATGCCACTGCCTTGGCGGCCGAGCAACGTGGCTTTTACCTGCGTACGCGCGCGAGCTCGTACAAGCGCTATCCCATCAAGGGCATGGACATTGCCTTACTTATTGCCAGCATTGCTCTCATCGTCCTCGGATTCCTGTTCTAACCTATCGCCACCGGCAACCGCCAAACGCAAAGGGCCCCGGCTCGCATCAAACGAGCCGGGGCCTCACTGTTTCCCCAGATAAAACCTACCAAAATAAACCTGTCCCTTTTTGGCAGGCCGAGGGTTATAAGCGGTAGAGGGCGCCGCTGCGGATGATGGATTCGCGCACCAGGACGTCCATGGCGTCAAGGGTGATCTCGGGCATCTCGCGGTACTTCTGCAGCACCGAAAGCTCTGTACAGGCCAGGATGACGCGATCGCAGCCGCTGCGGGCGAACTCCCACATCACGCGATCGAACTTGTCCATATCGGGCTCGCGTCCAGCCTTCACGTCGTCGTAAATCAGCGACATTACATCGGCCTGGCGCTTCTCGCTGGGATAGACGACCTCGACGCCCGCAGCCTCGCACTCGCGCCCATAGACGCCGGCACCCACGGTGCCGTCGGTACCCATGATGCCGATCTTGCGCACCGGCTCGGACGGCATGCTCAGGTTGGGATCGAACTCGCACTCCCCCATTACCGCACCCGCCAGGGCATAGCGCACCGACTCACGCGGCATGTGGATAATCGGCACCTTGGTAAACGACTGAATCTGATCGTAGAAGTAGTGCGACGTGTTGCAGGGAATGGCAATGTGCGTGCAGCCCAGCGTCTCGAGTGCCTGAGCGCACTCCTTCATGGTCGCCAGCAACTCGGCATGCTCGCCGGTCTTGATGGCCAGCGTACGGTCGGGCATGGTCGACTTGGAAAGTACCACCATGTCGATATGCTCCTGATCACAGGTAGCAGCCGTATGACGCACGACCTGGTCGTAGTAATACGACGTGGCCTCGGCGCCCATGCCGCCGATAACTCCCAGCTTTTCCATCGCCGCCTCCTTGGTGACGCCCACGCAATTGCTCGCATCATGCCCGCGCCCGTCCGATGCAAACCGGGCGGGCGCCGCGCTCATCTACTTGTAATACGTCTTGAACAGCTTAAAGTGACGCAGCTTGGTGTGCCACATACGCAACCAGCGGTTAAAGACAAAATCACCCTTCATAAACGAAGGATCGGCAGCTTTACCCTCCTTGGCCAGACGATGTGCCTTCGCACGCAGCTCGGGGTCCTTGACATACTTGTCAACGACGCCCATGGGAACGACCATCCACAGAGCCTCGTCCTGCGCCGTCACAAATTCCGGCTCAAACGGGCGGTTATAGACGTACTCATCCACCACGTATTTAGCAACGTTAAAGCCGCTATTGGTGACATAGTAATTACTGCGGCCCTGACGCGTGTTGAAGTCGAAGAACTTAAACGAGCCATCGCGCTGGTCGTACTTGACGTCGAAGTTGGAGAAACCCGTAAACTTAAGGTCCTCAAGCAGCTTGCGCACGCCACCCATGAGCTCGTCGTTGGGCTCGGTGATGATACAGGCGTGGTTGCCGACACCATGGGGCTGATGCTCCTCAAGCAGCACGTGACCCAGGCACATCATGCGAACCTTGCCGTTGCGGTCGGAATAACTGGTAAGCACGCGCATGTACTCGTCGTTGCCGGGCACGCGGTCCTGCAAGATGAGGTCATCGGTGTAGCCGCTGGCGTACACATCGCGAATGACCTGCTCCAGCTCGGCGCGATCGGCAATCTCGTAGGCCTTCTTTTGGCCCTCGAACTCGTGCTCCCACCACATGATGCCGTCAGAGGGCTTCAGAATCATCGGGAAGGGGAAGTCGATCTGGTCGAGCACCTCGGCGGGAGCCTCACCCTGAGCGTTGAGCATCGCCATGGTAAAGGTAAACGTGTGCGGATAGGGCACACCGTGTTTCTCGCACAGCTCGTAGAAGATCTCCTTCTTCTGGCACTGCTCGAGCATGCTGTAGGGCGCATAGGGCGCAATGACGTTCGAGGCAAGCTGACCGGCATCCTGAGCCTGCGCGGCAAGCGCGACGTAGTTGTCGCCGCAGCCCATGAGAATAATCTTCTTATCAGGATTGGCCTGTGCGACGCCGTTAACGGTCTCAATCATGACCGGCATGGTATCGATATTCACGTTGGGCGTGTAATCGATAATTTGGCTGCGATACGCGGGGCCGGTCTGGTACTTGCCAAAGACCAGGCTCTTGACCTGATACTCCTCGTAGAAAGCGCGCGCCACCGAATACGCGTTGATGTCGCCGCCGAGCAGCACGGGGATAAACTCGCGCTCTGTAAACTGCAATGCCATGGAAACTTCCTATCTAGAACTGCCCCAGAACGGGCGGTCTTTGAGCAACTGTTCTATTTTAGCGTGCCGAGCCGCCGGCACCCAAAGCTCCACCGTATCTATGGCAATCGGTGCGACCATCCAGCGATGGGACGGCGCTCACCGGTGTATGACACCCGGCAGTGAACCCACCGTTGTTGTAGGATTCAGCATATCGATATCCTCGAGCGAAAGGCGCACGCGTGCCCCAAGACCATCCGACCGACAACCCCATCCTCAACGCCGCAAGGCGCGAACTGACGGAGCGTGCACAAACGACCGCCCCTCTGCGCACGGCAGACGATGCCTACAGCGGGTCCGCCCGCATCGTCTCAATCAACACATCGGCGCACAAGGGAACGCGCAAAACACCCGTCGCCGATGGGCACGACACCGTCATCGAGCAATTTGGCCTTGCCTCCGACGCGCACGCCGGACATTGGCACCGCCAAGTCTCGTTTTTGGCAGCGGAGTCCATCAATACGGCACGGACACGTGGGGTCGATGTGTGCGAGGGCGACTTTGGAGAGAACTTCACCACCCAAGGTATCAACCTGCTCTCACTCCCCTTGGGCACGCAGCTCAAGCTCGGCAGCGAAGTGCTCGTCGAAATCAGCCAGATCGGCAAAGTCTGCCACACCCGCTGTGCCATCTACTATCTCGCCGGCGACTGCATCTTCCCCCACGAGGGCATTTTTGGCGTCGTGCTGCAGGGCGGAGAAGTCCATATCGGTGACGACATACAGGTGGTCAAGCTCGGCGATGGCACTTGTTCCTTCACTCCCGCCGAGGCACTCAAAGAGGTGGAGCAGGCTCGCCGCGAAGGAACCCTGTAGTTGCAAAACCCCACGTGAGGGCAACTTTTACAGCCAAAAACCCTCACAAACAGGGTTCCGTAACGTTAAAGTTGAACTCTATGGTTTCTCAACAATTCGCTATAACTGCAGGTCAAAGCCAAAGCCTCAAGTTTAACTTGACCCTTTGAAACCTTTAAGGTTCAAGTTGAGGTCGAAAGCAGTAGTAGAATACACCTCGACCAATAACCTACGATTGATTGCAGAGGGACTGGATGCAGCATTCGAACCATCGCACCGCAGCGCTCATCGCGTCGAAGCCGGCTCGTATCATCACGAGCGCCGCGCTCGCCGTCGCGCTGACGGCCACGCCGATGCTCTCCCCCGTCGCGGCCTATGCCGCCTCGCAGGCAACGCAGGATCAGCTTTCCGCAGCCCAGAAAAAGATCGAGGACGCTACGAGCGCCTACAACGACGCCCGCACCAAGCTCGAGGATCTACAAAAGCAGATCGACTCCAATGAGGCGAACATCGAAAAGATTGAGGCCGAGCTGCCCGAACAGCAGGCCAAGGCAAGCTCTGCCATGCGCGATCTGTATAAGTACCAGAAGGGCACCAGCCCCATCGTGAGCTTCCTGGTGAACACGCAGAGCTTGGGTGACTTTATCACCACCTGCAAATACACCAACCAGATTACGAGCTCGAGCGTCGACGAGATCGAAGAGCTTAACAAGATGCAAACCGAGCTCGAGCAGAACAAAACCGAGCTCGATCAGGCGAAGTCTCAACTCGAGGGCGAGCAGAAAAATGCCGAGGATGCGCTGGCGCAGGCTCAGCAGCTCCGCAGCGAGGCGCAGGCAAAGGCCGAGCAGGAAAATGCCGCCGAGCTGGCAAAGCTCGAGGCCGACAAGGCCGCTGCCGCCGAGAAGATCTCGGGCGAGGGCGTAAGCGGCAACAACTCCAACAGCCAGGCCAACAACGCCAACACCACCATCGACACCACGGTAAACAGCTCGAACAGCGGTAACTCCGATTACGACTCGTTCATTAACGAGTGGACGAGCCGCATCGACAACTACCTTGCCGGCTCCCCCATGGCAGGCCAGGGCTACAACTTTGCCGTTGCTGCCTGGAACACCGGCGTCGATCCTCGCTGGTCTCCCGCCATCGCCTGCATCGAGAGCAGCAAGGGCCTCTATTGTGCCGGCTCCTATAACGCCTGGGGCTGGAGCGCCCGCGGCGGCGGCTGGCGGAGCTTTGGTAGCTGGAGCGAGAGCGTCTCTGCCCACGTTGCCTACCTGGGCGCCAACTATGGCTCCACGCTTACCCCGGCAGCGGCCAAAAAGTACTGCCCGCCCACGTGGCAGGACTGGTACAACAAGGTTGCTTCCCAGATGAACCGCATTTAGGCTCGCAAGCCTCAACTGCAAAGGGCCCCAAACGGGGCCCTTTTTCGTATATCTAGGAGACGACGCCCGTCGCGTTGCCGATAACGACGACAACGCACATAACGGCAAACATAAACCCGAGCGCTTTGAGCCATAGTTCGACAAAGGCGCCTCCCCGATACCGATCGAGCACGGGAAAGCGACGCCGAAGCCTGCGGCGGTCAAGCATACCAAACGTAATAAGCAGTACCAAGCCATCGACCATAAAGAAATACTCAAGCGCTAAAAACCACGTTGGATAGTTGCGGTTTTCACCTGTCGGCTGAAACACGGCAAAATGGCTGCCCATCAGCAGCAACAATGTTGTCGCATAGACGCATCCGTTCCATATGCGCCCCACGGGTTCGGGGATACGCGAGAGCAGGCTTACGCACTTGGACGCCAAGGGCTCGGACACCGAGGACGAGATGGTCGAATGCTGACTTGTAGAAGGTGAAAGCGCAGGGGTAACCGGTTGCTGCACCCGATGCACTTGCGGCACCGCGGTCCGGGACACGGCGGCGGCAGGAGCCGTTATGAGCGACGACGCAGGGGCGCATAAGCCGTACGCTGTGCGCGCAGCATTGCCCAACGCCTTTGCACTTGCAAAACGTTTGGCGGGATCGAGCGCCATCGCCATGCAAATCACATCCGCCAGCGGGACGGGAATGCCATGCGCCTCGCATTGCTCGCGCATGTCACGCCCGGGTTTGGGATCAGCCCCCGTCAGGCAGAAGAACAGCAGCGCGCCGAGCGCATAAATATCGCTACGCACGCTCGTCTGCCCAAAACCGTACTGTTCGGGCGGCGCATAGGAACGCGTGCCAAACTTAACGGTATCGGCATCGGCACCGTCACGCCAGACACGCGCGATCCCCAAATCAATAATCACCAGCGAGGAGAAAGTCATGCCGGCATCGGGCGCATAGTTCGCGCCCGACACGATGATATTCGAGGGCTTCAGATCGCGGTGAATCACCGGCGCAGCCATCTCCCCCGCCGACGCAAAGCCGGCATGGAGCTCGGCGGCCGCATCGCAAAGGGCGCCAAACAGCTCGCAAGCATAATCGGGCGTCGAGCCCAAACGCCCCACGAGCGCCTCGAGCGTCTCACCTTCGACATATTCCATCACCACATCGAGTTCCTCGCCCGCGCGGCGGCAGTCAACGATCCGGGGTAAGTGTTCAAAACGGCGTCCGGCCTGCTGAGCCGCAAACAGGCGCCCGCAGGCCCCGCCAATCTGTGCCGAAGCATTGATGCGCTTACGGACAAAGGGGCCAAGCGAACCGCCGCCAGAACCCTCAAAGTACACAAGCTCGGTTGCCTCGACATCGGAGCGCTTGAGCACGCGCTCTACGCGATAACTATCATCACGCTCGAGCGACGCCAGGTGCCCGGCGAGCGCGGCGGTTAACTCATCATCGGAATATGTTGGGTTCTGAGTATCCATGGCGTCCATCATAGCGCAGGGCGCGGACACCCCATGGCATCCACGCCCTGTTCGTTTGTATCGTTGTTCGGCAGCTCCGCCAACTCAGTCATCGGCCGCTAACTCACCGTCTCCTCGCCAAAGCGATACAGTTCCTCGTTGACCTTTTGCAGGCTGCAGCCGCGATCGATACAAAAGATGACAATCGCATCGCGACGGTCCTTACAGTTGAGAACGCTTACCCCGGCAGCTGTCAGAGCGCGATTGGTCTCCTTGAGCGTCAACGCCATCGCAAAGGCAATCTGCAGCACCTTATTACGGCTTGGGTGGCGCGCACCGGTAAAAATCTGATAACCAAAGGTCTCGTTGAGGTCGGCCATGCGCACCACGCGCGAGCGCTCTAAGCCCTTTTCCTGCAGCAGCTGCTTAAGGTAGTCCGAAAGCGACGGGGCGGCAAAATCGTGTTCTTTGATATAGCCATCAATGTTTGGCGCGTCAAGGAGCTCATTGAGCAACTCGTCCGTCAGCTTCTTATCGGGCATACGACCTCACCTCCCCCAGTGCATGCAACATGCTAGAAACCGCTTACGTCCGAACGCTCCCAGCTAGCAACCTGGTCGGGAGACACCGTACCCAGCGCCTCGAACTTCCAGGAGCCGCCCGCCTTCAGATGATTGGTGTTTGCAAGAGCCGTTCCAACCTGGTTGCCATCGGCATCATACAGAACATACTCAATCTGAATGTAGCTCTTTTCCTTGTCCGTATTATTGGTCAGCGTGCCCGTGATCTTATAGGCAAACTGATTGGAAGTGTCTTCAGCCTCATCAGCAATGGTATACGGTTCTTGCTGTTCTTTTTGCTCCTCAGCCTGCTGTGTCGCCTCGGCAGGTTTTGCCGAATCGCTCGCAGACGAATCGGTTGAATTGCCACCCATAGAGCCCACGGCACCGACGATAACCAGCACCACGATGACACCCAGAACAATCTTGCCGATCGGCTTCTTTCCCTCTTTTGCCATTATGCATCCTTCCCACGATCCGGCTACCGTGCCGGCACACAGCACATCGTAGGAGGCAGCGAACTCAAATTCATTAGCTGGGAGCTAATGTCGCAACATAGTTTGCCATCTGACACTCATTGAGTCTTTTTTCCTTCACCGAACTCATGCCTTTGTTGTTGACTATTAAACATTTAGACGTAAACTGCTTTGTTACCTTGTCAACATCTGAAAGGAACCTCATTGGGAAAAGACGTACTGGTGCAGCAACTCGTCGACTCATTCGACAGCTGGCCTGCCAAAAATTCCGGTTGCGGATCGTCCCGCATGACACAAGAGCTCTATCCTTTTGACAAGCTCTTCTCTCCCATCAAAATTAACAAGCTCACCGTCAAAAACCGCATTGTCATGGCACCGATGGGCAATATCGACATGTGCGAGGAAACTGGCCGCCCCAGTGACATGATGCTGCAGTACTTTTTCGCCCGCGCCAAAGGCGGCTGCGGCCTCATCACAACAGGACTCGTGCCGGTAAGCCACGGCATCGATACCACGGTCACCGAGCTGGACAAGCTCACCTATTTCCCGCGCATCGATCGAAGCCGAACCGTTATGGCAGGCTGGCGCGACCTTGCCCAAGGTGTCCATGCCTTCGGATCGCGCATTTTTGTCCAGCTTACGGCTGGACTCGGCCGCGTGGGCAACCCGCAATGCCTCATCACGCAAAAGAAGTTTCCGGTCTCGGCGAGTTTCTTGCCTAACTACTACATCCCCGCCATTCCATGCATGCGCCTCTCGGACCAAAAGCTGCGCCGTATCGTAAACAATATCGGCCAAGCGGCGGCCGATGCCCATGCCATGGGCATCGATGGCGTCTATTTGCACGGACACGAAGGTTATCTTATCGAGCAGCTCGGAAACCCCGCCTTTAACCATCGCAAGCTCGGACGTTATGCCGATTGGCGTCAATTTGGCCTCGATATGGTCAAAGAAATCCGTCGCCGCGTTGGGCCCGACTACCCCATCATGTACCGCATCGACCTTTCGCTTGCACTCGAGGAAACCTATGACGAGCAGGTCATGAATTCGACCTATCTGGGACGCATGCGCGGCGGCCGCACGGTCGAACAGACCCTGTGTTATATGGAAGAGCTCGTGGCGGCGGGAGTAGACATCTTTGACGTCGACCTGGGTTGCTATGATAACTGGTGGATGCCCCACCCGCCTGCGAGCATGCCCGCAGGCTGCTTCGTTCCCGTGGCACGCGCCGTTCGGGAGCGCTTTGCCGTCGACAATATCCGCTCCAATGCCGGCCTTCCCGTACCCGTTGTCGCAGTGGGTAAGTTGGGCTACCCCGACATTGCCGAACGCGCTCTTCGCAATGGCGACGCCGATATGATCATGCTGGGACGCCCGCTGCTTGCGGATCCCGATTGGCCCAACAAGGCGTACGCCGGTCGCGTGGCAGATATTCGCCCCTGCATCGGATGCCAGGAAGGATGCCTCAACGAGTTTGTCGAAGGGGGTCACCCGCAGTGCGCCGTCAATCCACGCTGCAGCTTTGAATACCTCATGCCCCAGACACCCGCTCCCGCCATAGAACCCAAACGCATAGCGGTGATAGGAGCCGGACCCGCCGGGATGGTCTGTGCGCTAATCGCCGCACGTCGTGGCCACAACGTAAAGCTCATTGACGCCGAAGATGAACTTGGAGGAAAACTCCTCTCCGCCAGCGCCGCCCGGATCAAGTTCGACCTCGATAACTACCGATCATATCTTGTCCGACAGGTGCGCGAGCAGGCAGAAAAACCCAACGGGAACCTGACGCTCGAACTTGGGCGGGCAGCACGCGCCGAAGATCTTGCAAAGGCAGGCTTCGACGCAATCGTGTGCGCGACAGGCACTTCCAATGCGATACCGCCCATCCCCGGCCTTACGGAGCTCGCAGCATCGGGCCATGCCGTGCAGGCAACGCAGCTACTGCGCCAACCCGCGCTGCTTGGCAACGCCAAAACCGTCGCCATCATTGGCGGAGGGGCCGTGGGCTGCGAGGTTGCCCAATGGCTCACCGTCGAACACGGCATGCCACAGGTCAGCATAATTGAAATGCTGCCTCACATGATGCAGGGCGCCTGCACGGCAAATCGTGGCCACCTACTCCATGCGCTCAGGGGACGCAATGTGCGGCTCCTCAATATGACACGCGTCGAGCGCGCGGAGGTCGGCGGCAAACGCGAGTCTGGAGCCCCAGCGAGGTGCGCGCGTCTCCACTTGAGTCGCAACTGCCATAAAAACGTTCCCGACCCCTACATCTCGTGGTCACCGGTCTTGCCCGAGAACGTCGAAAACCCGCTTGCACCCAAAATCGGCAACGACTGGAAGCCGCTCGAGCTAACCTGCGACCTGGTAATCATTGCCTGCGGCGGACACCCCGACGACGCGCTGTTCTACAAACTGCAGCAGACGCACGCCGCAGACGAGCTGCATAACATCGGCGATGGGTTTGCACCCGGCCGTGTGCTCGAAACGGTCCGCGCGGCATACCGACTCGGCACCAATATCTAACACGAAAGGATGGGCTCACAGATGAACCTGACCCCCCAACAACAAGCCCTGCTCGACGGCGCCAAGGGCCCCGCCATGGCCAAAGTGGTCAAGACCCTCGTTATGTACGGCGAGTGCTTTGGTGCCGAGCGCATGGTTCCCGTGACCGGCGCAAGCGGTCATCTTGTCACAAGTTTTGGCCTCTCCATGCTCGGTCCAGTCTATGACCTTATGGATGAGCTGTTGCGAGACGGCGCCCTGTCCGGTCAGTCATTCTCGGTCGACCCGAGGCCCCTCGACCCCGCCGTCCCGGCCAACCCGCTGCAAAAGCTGCTGTTCAAGATTATGTATTCCAAACAAGACGATTATGAGGCACAGCTGCGCAGCATGGGCCTATTGGACAACGATGCTTTCACCTGCACCTGCTACCAGCCCGAAGTTGGCAATCGACCTCGGCGTGGCGACATCCTAAGCTGGGCAGAAAGCAGCGCTGTGGTCTTTGCCAACTCCGTGTTGGGCGCCCGCTGCAATCGCAACTCCGGCATCATCGAAATGTTCGGCTCAATCGCCGGCTTTGTCCCGGAATTCGGCCTGCTCACCGACGAGGGCCGCAAGGCGACCTGGATCATCGAAGTCGACTGTAAGCGCAAGCCCGAAGCGCAAGTGCTTGGCAGCGCCATTGGCATGAAGGTGATGGAAGACGTCCCTTACATTAAAGGCCTCGACCGTTGGCTTGGCCGCGAACTCACGCCCGACACGCAGGACTACCTTAAGGACATGGGCGCCGCCAGCGCATCGAACGGCGCTGTCGGGCTCTACCACGTGGACGGCATCACGCCCGAAGCCGTCGAGCAAGGCGAACAGCTCATAGCACCAGACGCCCAAATCTATCGCATTGACGACGCCGAGCTGGAACGCATCCGCTCAAGCTACCCCATTATGTGGAAGAACCCGGACGCGCGCCCCAAGCTGGCCTTCATCGGCTGCCCCCACCTCTCGTCTGCACAACTCGCCCACTGGGCAGACGCCATCTGCGATGGACTGTGCGCCTCCGGCAACTGCCGCGTGCAAGTACCCACCGTGCTGACCGCCGCCCCATCCGTGGCAGACGCCTTCCGCAAGACCGCGGCATACAGACGCCTTTCGACTACCGGCGCCGTCGTCTCGAGCATCTGCCCGCTTATGTACACCAACAACCCGCTGTGCGGCAGCATGCCCATCATCACCAACTCCAACAAGTTGCGCACGTACTCGGCATCGCGCTACTACACCGACGACGAGGTACTCGCCTACGTCACCACCGGAAAACCAATCAAATAGGAAGGCGACTCCTCATGGAAAAAATCTTTCACGGCCGCGTCGTTGTCCCCGGAACTGCCCACGCCAAGGCACTTGTCTCTCGCGGAGGGCTCAACACACTCGCATCGTTTCAGAAGGCGCTGATGTTTGGCGACAAAAAGGCCACGTGTTCCGACCAAAACAATCCCGACTTGTACGGCAAACCTTTGGCAGGATGCGCCCTGTGTCTACCGCAAACCATCGGCTCCACCACAGGCGGCATGGTGCTCTTCTGCGCCACCAAAATGGGTCGCCAACCCGCATGCCTGCTGTTTTCCAAACCCATTGACAGCCTTGCCGCCGCTGGCGCGATTCTCTCGGGTGTATGGACCGACACCCCCATGCCCACCATTGACAACCTGGGCGATGAGTTTCTCGATGCCGTGTCGACGGGCGACGCCATCACCGTGGCCGAAGACGGCACGGTCATCGTCGGCTAAGGCTATCCGACCCGCCGCCCGCAGATGAACAACGTGTTTCGCCGTTTCCCACGCGCGGTGCGGACGATAATCTTGACGTATTCGATATACAACACGAAAGGAGTCCCACCATGGGAGCATCGGTATCGGTCGCACAGGGCGCGCCTCTTGATGCAGGCACCTACAAGGCAGACGAGGCAGCCGTCGAGCGCTTTTGCGAATTGCTGCGCATCCCCACCGTTTCACGTGAGAACATCGCCGAACGCGACGATGAGCCCTTCAACCAGTGGATTCCCACGCTTCAGCGACTTTATCCGCATTTCTTTAAAGTCGCCGAGCTTACACGCGTCGACGATTTTGGCATGCTCCTGCGTTGGCCTGGTGCCGACTCCGCCTTGGACCCCATCGTCATGATGGCGCATCAGGACGTCGTGTCCGTCGAGGGGCAAGACTGGAAGCATGATCCCTTTGGAGCCGAGATCATCGACGGCGAAATCTGGGCCCGCGGCTCACTCGACACCAAGTGCATCGTCTCTGCTGTCCTCGAGGCTTCCGAGCACCTCATCGACCAGGGCTTCGTTCCCCCGCGCGATGTCTGGTTCTTCTCGAGCGATGGCGAGGAAATCGCCGCGCCTACTGCAACCCATGCAGTGCAGTGGCTTCGCGAGCACGACATCCATCCCTATATGGTGCTCGATGAGGGTGGCGCCGTGGCAACCGACGCCCCGCTCGGCGTCACCGAACCCGTTGCCATGGTAGGCGTATCCGAGAAGGGCCACGTCGACCTTACCGTCACGGCGCGCGCCGACGGCGGCCATGCCTCTACGCCTGCGGCAAACGATGCCTGCCGTCTTCTCTGCCGTGTATGCGAGACCATCTCGGCCAACCCCGGCAAGCCGCAGCTCACGCCCGCCGTCGAGGCCACACTGACCGAACTAGGTGCCCGTAGCAGCGCGACGTATCAGGCAATCTTTGGCAACCTGTGGCTCACGCGCCCCGCGGTTACCAAGATCATGGCCGCCAGCCCCGAGACCTCGGCCATGCTGCGCACAACCTATGCGCTCACGCAGCTCGAAGGCTCCAACGCGCACAATGTGCTGCCACCAGTTGCTCGCGCTAACTTCAACGTGCGCATCGCTCCGTTCGAGACTATCGCCGATGCCGTCGAGCGCGCCCGCAAGCTCGCCGCCCAGCAGTGCCGCGCCTCGGGCATAAGCCCCGATCATGTCACCGTCGAAATCAACGAGGCGATTCCCTACACCGAGCCCGCGCCCATCTCGCCTTACGAAGACGATGCCGCCTTCAACTACATCCATCGCTGCGTGTCGGGCGTCTATCCCGAGGCCGGCTTTGCTCCCTACGTGCAGAACTCCTGCACCGACTCGCGCGAGTTCAACGAGATCTGCGATCGCGTCTACCGCTTCTGCGGCTTTATCTACTCGGGCGAGGCGCGCAAGCTCATCCATGCCGCCAACGAACGCATCGGCGTCGACGTCTACAAGCGCGGCATCGAATTCTATGTGGCGTTTCTCGCCAACCTTGAACAACTGTAGGACGGGAGGGCCGATAGCGCCCCTCCCCGCTTTTACCGACCAGGAGAACCAGCATGACCCAACCAAATCTTAAGCGGGCGGCCCGGCTCGACGCCAAGGCCGTCGCCCTCGCCTCCCTACCCTTTATGGGCATGATCAGCTTTTGGCAGGTCTACGACGGCATCGTTCCCAAGATGCTCATGGGAACCTTTGGCCTATCCAACTCGCTCACCGGCGCGATCATGGCTATCGATAATGTCTTTGGCCTGTTCCTGCTTCCACTCTTTGGCATCCTCTCGGACCGTTGCACAAGCAAACTCGGGCGCCGAACGCCCTTTATCTTGGGCGGCTCCGCGGTGGCAATGCTCTCCGTCCCGCTCATCGCGATCGCCAACAACATGGGCAGTCTACCTCTGCTCATCGGCGCGATTATCCTCACGCTATTGGCAATATGCGCCTATCGCACCATGACGGTTGCCATCGTGGCCGATATTACGCCTCGCCCACTTCGAACCAAGGCGGACTCAATCGAAAAGATCGTCGGCTATGCGGGAACGGGCCTTATGCTCGTCGCCATCTCGGTCATGGTTCCCAAGGCCGACAAACCCGATTATCTTCCGCTCTTTATCTTGCAGGCCGCCTTTATTCTCGTCTCGGCCGTTGTCTACGGCATCTTTGTCCGTGAGCCCGCCCTTGTCGAAAAGATGCGCGAGAAATCGCTGTCCATGGGCATCGACGAGGATCAAATTGACAAAGATGACTCCCCCGAGGCCGGCGGTAAGGAACGCATTACAGACGCCGGCGTACGCCACTCCATCATCATGCTGCTCGCTGCAACGTTTTTCTACTACATGAGCTATAACGCCATGACCACCAATATCAGCCGTTATGCCGATATGTTCTACGGCATGGAGGGCGGTTCCTATGCCATCATCAATATCGTGACGATTGCAGGCGCGCTGCTAAGCTACGTACCCTTGGCAAATCTTTCGCTCAAAATCGGCCGTAAAAAGGTCGCCCTGGGCACCGCCGTCATCATGGTTTTATGCCCCGCGCTTCTTTGGCTGGCAGCCGGTTTTTCGCCCGTGCTGTACGGCGTCTTTTTGTTGATGGGCGTTGCGCTGGGCGGCGTGGACCTGTGCGTGTACACGATGATTCTGGAGTGCTGCAGTTCCCAAAGCGTAGGCCGCTACTCTGGTTACTACTACACCGTGAGTATGGCGGCTCAGGTGGCGACACCGATTCTCTCCGGCATCGTTATGGACGTGGTGCCGTCGATGCTCTTCGCCTACATCACGGCAATGGGCATGTTTATGGCCGCGAGCATTGCCGCCGCCAAGCACGGCGATGCCATCTTGATCGACGAGGTCGCTCGCCGCGAGGCAGCCGAGTAGAAGCGCATGCCAATATTGAGCAATGGAGCCGGATGGGGGGTATTTCCCATCCGGCTCCATTTTTGCTCCATCTTCAAGAGGCTCGTCGAAGCCTACCCCACCGTGACGGATTCCCCGGTAAAGGTACTCACAAGCAACAGGATAAAGAAGGCTAAATAGCTGATGCTCATTAGGTAGGCGACAACCAAAAAGACGGTCCATCCAACATTGGTCTTGCCGTCGGCACGACGTTGCTCACGAGAACGGCACAGCCAGACCGTCACGCCAATGGCCACAATCAGCAACACGAGTGCCGCTGCTGCCAACCCGGCAAGCGCAAACATCACGCCAATGCTCACGGCGATGACCGGAAGCAGAAGCAAGCCGCACCCGCATCCACCCGGACTATAAACGGCAGTCTGTCGGCGTCGCTCCATCGTCACTCCAAGCCAAGCAATCGTTTGTAGACATCGAGGCCCTTGAGTAGGATTTCCTCGTCAAAGAGCATGGTATCAGTGTGCAGAGCGCTTGTGGCATAGGCAAGGCAGCCATCGGCGTCGATCGGGTTTTCTCGCCCCTCTGGCAAACCCGTGCCCAGCAGGAAGAACACGCCCGGCAGATGGCGCTGATAGAAGGCGAAGTCCTCGGCAATCAGCAGCGGCTCGTTCACGAGCTGCAGCTCGGGCAAGGCAGGCGCGACGCTGGCAAACAGCTCGGGGTCGTTATCGACCGGCGGATAGCCCTCGGCAAAGTCGAGATCGTACGTGCAGCCCGTTGAAGCGCATGCCTCATCAAGCACGCGGCGTACGCCCTCGCGCGCGCGGTCGAACATGTCGTCCGTAAACACACGCAGACTGCCGGCAACATGGGCCTCCCCCGCCACCGCGTTGCAAACCGTACCGGCCTGCAGTAGGCCGAACTTACCAATGCAGGGTTCATCGGAACCCAGCTCGTCCATCAATTCACGCTCGGCAACCAAGAACTTGGCAGCCGCCAGCGCCGCATCGTGCGATTCGTTTACGGGAACGCCGTAGGTCTTGGCGATATGGATGCTTGTCCCGCGAATGTGCACGTGCGTCTCACTCGAGCGCGCCAGCAATGGACCGGAGCAGCTCGCCAACGTGTTCGCAGGCAGGTCGGGCCACACGTGAAAGCCAAAAATGCGGTCGACCCCGTAGCGCTCGAACACACCGCTCTCGCATACCGTCTTGGCACCGCCGGTCGTTTCCTCGGCAGGCTGGAACACAAAGAGCACGTTGCGCTTGATGGCACCTGGCTGCTCACGAATCGTGCGATCGACAAAGGTTGCCGCCGCAAGTGCCATGGCCATGTGTCCATCGTGTCCGCAAGCGTGCATCTTTCCGGGATGCGTCGAGGCAAAGGCCGCGCCCGTCGCCTCTGCGATGGGCAGCGCGTCCATATCGGCGCGAATCGCCGTGGCATGCGCGGCACCCGTGCCGGCGTCGAAGAAAGCACAAACACAGCTAGGGCAAGGATGGGTCACTTCACAGGCAAGCGAGGCGAGCACGCCCTCGATATAGGCTATGGTTTGAGGAAGATCGAAATCGAGCTCCGGAATGCGATGCAGGTCGCGACGATAGCGACGAAGTTCTTGGAGCTCGGTCATAAAGGATCCTTTCATGGGGCATATCCATTCACACAATATTGTGATGCAGAATTGTGACGCCCTTGTTTCTAGCATATCCCTGCATTTTTTAAACGTTATATACGAATACTCTTGTTTGGTAAAGTGCAACGTGGTAGGGTCGTTACCACTTGATAGAGGCGCGGGCACGAAGAGCCGCGGGCGAGCCGGCAGGCTTTGACCCCGCGGGGAGGCGAAACCCGCCGAACTGGGTTTTTTCAGGCACGAACAACCTGGTGGGCCTGCGGGAAACACCCGCAGGACTGTCTGCAGCAATGCGGGAGCGCTATCCGGACATTGGGTCCTCGCTATGTGGATTCGATGCGCAGATGGCGCCGTCTGGATAGCGAGGTTTACGGGACATGGCATTGACCCCCAACGAAGCGTATGCGGCCAAACAGCCGTTTGTGGACAAGGAGACACTCGAGCATATCGTCGAGCAGTTCCCCACGCCGTTTCATCTATACGACGAGGCGGGCATCCGCCGCAACATGCAAGAGGTGCGCGACGCCTTCGCATGGAACCCGGGCTTTAAGGAATACTTTGCCGTCAAGGCCAATCCCAACCCGGCGCTCATCTCCATTCTCAACGAATACGGCTGCGGCTGCGATTGCTCGAGCTATACCGAGCTCATGATCGCCCGCTCGCTGGGTATCACGGGACACGACATCATGTTCTCGTCCAACGACACGCCGGCGGCGGACTTTGAGCTTGCCGACAAGCTGGGTGCCATCGTCAACTTTGACGACATCAGCCACATCGAGTTCTTTGAGCGCGTTGCGGGGCCCATCCCCAAGACGGTCAGTTGCCGCTTTAATCCGGGCGGCCTATTCCAACTCTCCAACGGCATCATGGATAACCCCGGTGACTCCAAATACGGCATGACCACCGAGCAACTCTTCGAGGCCTTCCGCATGCTCAAGGCCAAGGGTGCCGAGGACTTTGGTATCCACGCATTCCTTGCCAGCAACACCGTCACCAACGACTACTACCCCAAGCTTGCGCGCATCCTCTTTGAGCTCGCCGTACGCCTGGAGCGCGAGACCGGCGCACATGTCGCCTTTATCAATCTGTCCGGCGGCGTCGGCATCCCCTATCTGCCCGAGCAGCAGGCCAACGACATTCACGCCATCGGCGAGGGAGTGCATGCGGCATACGACGAGATCCTGGTTCCCGCCGGCATGGGCGATGTGGCCATCTTCACCGAGATGGGCCGCTTTATGATGGGCCCCTACGGTTGTCTGGTCACCAAGGCCATTCACGAGAAGCAAATCTACAAGGACTATATCGGTGTCGACGCAAGCGCCGTCGATCTGATCCGCCCTGCCATGTATGGCGCCTACCACCACATTACGGTGATGGGCCAGCCGGGTGGCTCCGACAAGACCGCGGCGCCTGTCACAAACACGTACGACATTACGGGCAATCTGTGCGAGAACAACGACAAGTTCGCCATCGACCGCGATCTACCGCGGATCGACATGGGTGATGTGCTCGTGATCCACGATACCGGCGCGCATGGTTACTCCATGGGCTACAACTACAACGGACGGTTACGCTCCGCCGAGGTGCTGCTGCGCCCCGACGGCGCGGCCGACCTCATCCGCCGCGCCGAGCGCCCGGGCGATTATTTTGCCACACTCGATGTGCTGCCGTGCGGCCGAGAGCTGCTGGCCAAATCGCGCGCCGAAAGTGCTCGCCGTCGCGCTCAGGACGAGCGCTTGGCCGTCGCCGCCCAATGGAATAAGCGCATCCAGATCGCGGAAGCGAAGGAGAAGAACATGGATATCCGCAACCTCGAGGGCTCGATCGTCGCCCTCGTCACGCCGTTTAAAAAGGACGGCAGCGTCGACTTTGACGCGCTCGAGCGCCTTATCGATTTCCACTTGCAAAATGGCACCGACGCCATCCTCACCCTGGGCACCACCGGCGAGAGCGCCACGATGACCGACGACGAAGACAACTCCGTCGTCGCCGCCGTGGTCAAGCATGTTGCAGGCCGCGTCCCCGTCATCGCCGGCTCGGGCTCCAACTCCACGCAAACCATGCTCACCAAGTCGCTCACTTACCAAGGCCTGGGCGCCGACGGCCTGCTGCTCATTACCCCCTACTACAACAAGTCCAATGAAGAGGGCATCTATCAGCACTTTAAGACCGTCGCCGATGCCGTGGACATCCCTTGCATCCTCTACAACATCCCCGGCCGCTGCGGCTGCGGCATCAGCGAGCGCAACGTAGAGCGCTTGGCTGCGCACCCCAACATCATGGG
>CAKTWE010000016.1 GCA_934630385.1 uncultured Collinsella sp. | reverse complement strand
GGCGCCCAGCTCAAGGATGTCAGCCTGCGCCTGATGTAGGCCAGCGGCTACCTATTGCCCGTAACGAGGGAAGGACGCGTGCCTTCCCTCGTTTTTTATGGGACGGGGGTGCGCCGGTAACGTACAATAACTACCACGTGGCTGGGTTTGCCGGCCGAATGTGCGATGCCGCGGGAGGGGACATGGTCGAGTTTACAAAGACGATTAAAGATCCGTTGGGATTGCATGCCCGCCCGGTTGCGCTGCTCTATGACATTATCGCCAAGCATCGTAGTGACGTGTCGGTCAGCATCGGCGATCGCCACACGGATGGCCGCGATGTCATGGGACTCATGGCCCTCTACGGTGAGTGCGGCGAGGACATCGTGTTCCGCGTTTCGGGCGTAGACGAGGCCTCCTGCGTTACGTCGATCAGAAACCTCTCGCTCTAGGCGCAACAACCTGGCAAAGGGACAGTCCCTTCGCCACGTTCATAAATTTTTAAGAACCGTAAACAAGCGTGCCGCACCTGGGCTTGAGCATCAGCTCCGCCGAGGTGCGGCACGTTGTCATCTTCTTGATTTGTTGCGCGTGATTCTGAGCGAGCTGCTGCAGATGACAGGCGACCGAGGGCTAGAGCACAAGTCCCGCGCCGTTGCGCTCGATCACGCCGCGGTACCACTCAAAGGAGTCCTTGCGATAGCGCTTGCACTCCTTGGGGTCGTCGTCGGTGCGGTCCACGTAGATAAATCCGTAGCGCTTCTTGACGCCGTTGCTCGTGGAGAGCAGGTCGAGCGCAGACCACGGGCAGTACGCGAGCATCTCCACGCCAAAGTCCATCGCGCGCTTCATGGCCGCGATGTGCTTCTCCAGGTAGTCGATGCGGTAGGGGTCGTGCACGCGGCCGTCCTCGGTGAGTGAGTCAAAGGCTCCCAGGCCGTTCTCGCACACCATGAGCGGCTTGTTGTAGCGCATGTAGATGTCACGTAGCAGGTACTCAAGGCCCACGGGGTCAATCGCCCAATCCCAGTCGTTGGTATCGAGGTTGGGGTTCTTGCACATCTCATAAAAGCCGGGATGCGTCTCAAAACCGCTGATATCGCCCTTTTTGCCGGTAAGGTTCACGCCGTTCCAGCGCATCTCGTGCGATCCGTCGTCGGGACACCATTTGGCGCACTCGCTTGCATAGTAGTTGATGCCCAGCATGTCCGAGGTGCCGCTTGCGATGAGCTCCATATCGCCCGGCTCGATCTTGGGTGCCAGGCCATGGCGCTCCAGGTAAGCCATGGCAGAGTCGGTGTACTTGCCCTTGAAGTAGATGTCAAGGTAGTAGGCGTTGCGCAAGTCGTGCGCGTTCTGCGCGGCCATGACGTCTTCGGCACGGCTCGTGAGCGGGTAGATGGGCGAGTAGCCGATCACGCTGCCCACCATGCCGCCCGGCACGAGCTCGTGCACCAGGTTGCAGGCCACGGCGTGGGCGAGGTTCATATGGTGGTTGATCTGGTAGCGCAGCTGGTTGTTGCCGCGCAGCTCCTCGGGGATATAGCACTTCTGCGTCCAGTACTGGACGATGATCGACTGCTCGTTGATGGTGGTCCAGTACTTGACCTGATCCTTGAACTCGTTGATCACAAAACGTGCGTATGCCTCAAAGTCGTCGACCACCTGACGCGACAGCCAACCGCCGTAGCGTTCCACAAGGGCCCAGGGCAGGTCGTAGTGGTAGAGGGTCACGATGGGCTCGATATCGTGCGCCTTGAGTTCGTCGATGAGATCGTGGTAGAACTTGAGTCCGGCCGGGTTGACGGCGCCGGTGCCATCGGGGATCACGCGCGACCAGGCGATGCTAAAACGGTAGGCCTTGAGGCCCATCTCGGCCATGAGGGCCACATCCTCGCGAAAATGATGATAGTGGTCGCTCGCGATGTCGGCCGTGGCAAAGCCGCGCTCCTCGTAGATGTTCTTGTTGATGATATCTTGCTGCGAGGGCTTCTTGCCGTCCTCGTAGGCTGCGCCCTCTACCTGGTAGGCGCTGGTTGCGGCGCCCCAAAGAAAGCCCTGGGGAAAGGTGCTGGTGGTATATGCCATGGGTGTCTCCTTTGCGGCTGGGATGCAGCGCCCACACGCGCTGAGGTGCGGGCGCAAGTTCGATTGATCGTTGCGTCGGTGAGGGCCTTTAGGCCTCGGCGTTCGCTGCCTTGGCCTCGGCGCGCTTGCCGAGCACGAAGGTGGCGGCAAAAGACGTTGCCACGGAGACGGCCATAACAGTGAGGGCGAGCGCCAAGTTGGTGAGCGAGCCGTCGGCGCCGATATAGGCCGGGAAGGCGATAAAGCTGCATGCGGTGATGACGTATTGGGTCATGCCGGTAAGGCCGGCGATGATGCCTCCGATGCCGCCACCGATCATGGCGCCCACAAGCGGGAAGCGCTTGGTAAAGAGCACGCCGTACACGCCGGGCTCGGTGATGGAGCACATGGCGGTAACGCCGGCGCCCACGGCAACGGAGCGCTCATCGAGCTTTTTCTCAACCACGGCGGCAGCAAAGCATGCGCCGGCAACAGCGAGGTTGGCGGCGGTCATTCCGGCGCAGATGAGCGGGTCGGAGCCGACCTCGGCCATAAGGATGAACTGAAGCGGGTAGAGGGCGTTGTTCATGCCAAAGAAGACGAGCCACGGGGTGCAGCAGCCCACAAAGGCAACGGCTGCTGCGGGGCAGGCACGGTAGACAGTGATGAGCACGTCGGCAAGGGCGGTACCCACGGTGTACCCGATGGGGCCCAGGACGAGAAGCGTCAGCGGTACGGTGACGAGCATGGTGAGCAGCGGCACGAAGATGGTGCGCAGGACCTCGGGCAGGACCTTCTGGAAAAAGCGGTAGACTGCGCTCATGAGCAAGACGCCCAGGATTACCGGGAAGACCGTGGAGTTGTAGCTCACTGCGGGAACGGCAAGCCCAAAGAAGTCGTAGACGGTCTCGTTGCCCACACCCATGGTGTAGAAGAGCAGCACGGCGCCCAGGAACGCTCCCAGGTAGCCGTTGGACTTGAGACGCTGGGCGGCCGAGAAACCGATAAACATGGGCAGGAAGTAGAACGTTGCCTGGTTGATGCAGGAGAAGAACTGGTAGGTACCCGAGTCGCTCGACACGCCGCAGAAGTTGACGAGGAGCGTCAGCACGGCACCGGTAAGACCGCCGGCCACGATGACGGGGATGACGGGCGAGAACGTGCCGCCCAGGAAGGACAGGATGGCGTTGACGATACTGCCGTGATCTTGCTTTTCGGCCTTCACGGCGTCCGGGTCGTCGACCGAACCGCCCGCGGTGATGCCCTCCACCTTGAGGAACTCCTCGTAAAGGCTCGGCACGTCCTGCCCGATTACAAACTGGTACTCGCCGTTTTGCACAACGAGGCCGATCACGCCGGGGACGCCCTTTGCGGCGCCCTCGTCAAAACGGGCGGTGTTCTTGAGCTGCAGGCGCAGGCGCGTCATGCAGTGGGATACGTTGGAGATGTTCTCTGCGCCTCCGCAGGCGTCGATGATGGCGGAGCGCATTGCCGCGTAATCTTTTTTGGCAGCCATGGGCTTTCCCTTCAAAACGGGGATGGTGATGTGGTTCAGCGCGCGCTGCTGATGGCTGCATGATAGCGAGCGCGCGGATGGGCGTGGGGTTCGGAAATTGGACCCAGGGGTTGGGTTCGGTTTTTGGACCTTGAGCGGGCGTGCTGCGGGATGCCGACGTCGCGCTCGCCCAATCGCGCTGTGGCTCTATTCCGCCGCATGCTCCCCATAGATTGTGTAGTAGCGGTTGTAGAGAAGATCGAGCAGGTAGGTGATACCGTACTGCGCAAAGACGGTGCGCCCCGTCGCTTGGGGCTCGGGCGAGAGGCGCACGGCAAAGGTAAAGGCATCCTCGATGTCGGCATCGGCGTCGACGGTGATGAGCACGCGCGGTATCTTTGAGCCCGCAAAGACGGACTGCACGGCGCGCGCGTAGTTTCCGTGTTCCGATATCACGATGAGCGCATCATGCGCGCCGAGCGTTGCGAGCTGGGCGATGTCTCCCGTGGAGTCCGTCACGATGTCGACCATCTTGTGCAGGTAGAGCATCGACTGCTGAAACTGCCGCACGGCCCCGCTCGAGAAATCCGAGGTGAGGATTACCACGCGGCGGGCATCATGGATGAAGGCCGCAAGGCTGTCGAGCGTCCCCTCGGGCACAGCATCGTTGATGGTGCGGTCCATGTGGGCGAGCGCGTCCATGAGGTACTCGCGGTAGTTCTCGTGGTCGGCATAGCGCGAGAAGAGGCGTCGGTGGCGCGACCATTCCCAGGTATAGGACTTGAGATCAGAGAAATTGTCGAGGCCGATGGACTGGCAGAAGCGCCTGATGCCCGATCGTGAGGTAAAGCATTCCTCGGCCACGTCGTAGACGTTGAGCTTTGCCAGACGGTCAAAATGCTCCAGAAAATAGCGTGCGAGCACGCTGTCTTGCGAGTCGTGGGGGCTCTGGTTGACAACGGCCAGAAGGGAGTTCATCAGGCTGAAGTGCCTGATGGTGCTCACAGTGTCTTTTGGTGCGCGAACGAGGTCGCTCGGGTCTTGGTCCATGCCGCCTCCTGCGTTGATTGCTCAACTCATTATAGAGGGCGGAAGCGCATCGTTTTTTGGTCGTGGAATCTTGCCCCGTCTTTGCTGGGGTCGCACGGAGCGCTGCGCTGCGCGACGTTTACTGCCACATCTGTCCCTCTAGAATGCGCGGTCCAGCCGTTCGCGACCCCGAAGCTACCGTCTACCGATACGTCCTATATCTTTCGTAAGGTAACCCATCGGTAACTTTTTGCAGGAATGTGCGCGAAAGGCTTCCAAAAAAGTTAACCACGTGCTAGTTTACTAAAGCGAACATAGATGTGGTTAACTTTTACCGCGTCGATGTTGAGGACGAACCGACGTTAGGAGCTCACTCATGTCTTGCGGACCGCAGATGCCGGCTATGCCGCTTTCGATGGTAAAAGCGGGCGAAACCGTGCGTGTGTCTCGTGTAAAGGGCAATGAGGATATGAAGCACCACCTTAAGGACCTCGGCTTTGTCGAGGGCAGCGAAATCCACGTGGTGAGCTCGAGTGGCGCCAATATCATCGTCACGGTGCTGGGCGCACGCTTTGGCATCGATTCCAAGGTTGCCATGCACATCATGACCGTCGGTTAGTCTGCAGCATTCCACATAAACTGAAAGGGGGACAAGTAAATGAAGACGTTGGGTGACGTTAAGGTGGGCGAGAGCTCCACGATCGTCAAGCTTCACGGTGAGGGCGCGCTGCGCCGCCACCTTATGGACCTGGGGCTCATCAAGGGCACGTCGTTTAAGGTCGTAAAGGTTGCGCCGCTCGGTGATCCGGTCGAGATCAACGTGCGCGGCTACGAGCTTTCTATCCGCAAGGAGGAGGCGGCCGTCGTCGAGGTCCAGTAAGGACCCGCTGCGCATATTTCTGCAGATAAAGTTAGGTTTTTCTAACTTAATGCAGCATCTTTTAAGCACATTATCCAGCTCGCGCGGAGAAAGCAACGCGGGCACACAAGGAAGAAGGATTGAATGGCGGATTCTCAGATCCATGTCGCGCTGGCGGGTAACCCCAACTGCGGCAAGACCACGCTTTTCAACCTGATCACCGGCGCCAACGGCTACGTTGGCAACTGGCCCGGCGTCACGGTTGAGAAAAAGGAAGCCAAGCTCCTAAGCGACAAGAACGTTACCATCACGGACCTCCCTGGCATCTACTCGCTTTCCCCCTACAGCCCCGAGGAGCAATGCTCGCGCGACTACCTTATGAGCGGCGAGCCCGATGTCGTTGTCCAGGTGGTCGATGCCACCAACCTCGAGCGCAACCTGTACCTGGCGCTTCAGGTTATCGAGACCGGCCTGCCCGTAGTCGTTGCCCTCAACATGGCCGACCTGGTCGAGAAGAACGGCGATAAGATCGACACGGACAAGCTCTCCAAGAAGCTCGGCTGCCCGGTCATGATGATCTCGGCCCTTAAGAACAAGGGCATCAAGGAGCTGTTCGAGCAGGTCAAGAAGTCTGCCGCTTCCAAGGGCCAGGTGCCGGAGCACAAGTTCGATTCCTCCATCGAGGACGTTCTGGACCACATCGAGAACAATCTGCCTGCGAGCGTTCCTGCCAACAAGCGTCGCTACTACGCTGTCAAGCTGTTTGAGCGCGATGCGGACGCCTGCAAGCTTATCAACCTCACCAAGGAGAAGGCCGCTCGCGTGGAGCAGCTGGTTGCCCAGTGCGAGCAGGACTGCGACGACGATGCCGAGTCCATCATTACCGGCGAGCGTTACGGCGTGATTGCCCATATCATCGACGAGTGCCTCACCAAGGCTCCGGCCAAGATGAGCACCTCCGAGAAGATCGACCGCGTGGTTACCAACCGTATCCTGGGCCTGCCGATCTTCGTCGTCATCATGTTCTGCGTGTACTACATCGCCGTTTCCACCCTGGGTGGAACGGTGACCGACTTCACCAACGACCAGCTCTTCGGCACCGACGGTTGGTATGTGCTCGGTCAGGGCCGCGATGCCTATGACGCAGCTGTCGAGGCCGCGGGCGACAACGCCGACTCGGTCGACCCGGCGCAGTACGGCCCCTATGTCCCGGGTATCACCACCGTGGTGCACGATGCCCTCGTGGCGGGCGGCACCGAGGACGGCGGACTGGTCGATTCGCTGGTCTGCGACGGTATCGTTGGCGGCCTGGGCGCCATCTTCGGCTTCGTCCCGCAGATGTTCCTGCTCTTTGTGATGCTGTCTTTCTTGGAGGACTGCGGCTACATGGCCCGTGTCGCTTTCATCATGGACCGCGTGTTCCGCCGCTTTGGCCTGTCCGGTAAGTCCTTTATCCCCATGCTCGTGTCCTCGGGCTGCGGCGTCCCCGGCGTCATGGCTACCAAGACCATCGAGAACGAGAAGGACCGCCGTATGACGGTCATGACCACTACGTTCATCCCCTGTGGCGCCAAACTGCCGATCATCGCCCTGCTCATGGGTTCCATCATCGGCGATTCTTCCACCACCGCCGCATGGATCAGCCCGCTCTTCTACTTCCTGGGCGTCTTTGCCGTCATCGCTTCGGGCCTCATGCTCAAGAAGACCAAGCTCTTCGCCGGTCGTCCGACGCCGTTCGTTATGGAGCTTCCCGCCTACCACTTCCCGGCGATCCGCTCTTGGGCGCTGCACGTGTGGGAGCGCTGCTGGGCCTTTATCAAGAAGGCCGGCACGGTCATCTTCGCGTCCACCGTCGTCGTTTGGTTCCTCTCCAACTTTGGTAGCTACAACGGTTCCTTTGGCTTCCTGCCCGCGATGGACGGCATCCCCGAGGAGTTCATGGACTACTCCGTGCTTGCCATGCTGGGCAACCTGGTCGCCTGGATCTTCGCCCCGCTCGGCTTTAGCACCTGGCAGGCAACTGCGCTGACCGTCTCGGGCCTTGTCGCTAAGGAGAACGTCGTCGCCACCGCCGGTTCGCTGCTGTCCGTCGCCGACGCCGGCGAGACCGATCCGAGCCTGTGGACCGCGTTTGCCGGCATGTTCCCCACCATGGGCGCTTGCGTTGCCTTCGGCGCCTTCAACCTGCTGTGCGCTCCGTGCTTTGCCGCCATTGGCACCATCCGCAACCAGATGGATTCCGGCAAGTGGACTGCGATTGCCATCGGCTACGAGTGCGCCTTTGCCTGGGTCATTGGCCTGTTCATCAACCAGTTCTACAACCTGCTTGTTCTTGGACAGTTTGGTATCTGGACGGTTGTGGCCATTGTGCTGCTGATTGCGATGCTCTTCCAGATCTTCCGTCCTATGCCCAAGCACGCTTGGACTGACGAGGACGAGACCAACACCGCTTCCGCCGCAGTTTCCGCTTAAGTCCGAATAAGGATTAGCCCCTTTCCACGAGCCCGGGTGTCCCAGCGACACTCGGGCTTTTTGGTGGGGGAGATGTGGCGTTTCCGCAGATAAAACCGACCAAAATAAACCTGTCCCTTTTTGGTAGGTGGAGAATGGGGTAAAGTAAGTGGCGGCTAACTAGAGGAGGCTTGCTATGGCACCTATCGATATTGTTGTACTGGCTGTTATCGGTATTGCGTTTGTCGCCGTGTGCGTGCGCATCTACCGCAAGGGCACCTGCGCCGACTGCGCTCAGGGTGGCGTTTGCACGGGGCATTGCTCCAACAAAAAGACGTGCGCCGCACTTAAGGGCGTGGACAAAATCGCCGAAGACTTGGGCCGCGGTATTCATTAGCCGACCGGCGTTTGGGCATGCATGATTGCGGATGCGGCAGTTGCTGATACGATAGGCACGTTAGCAACTGCCGCCGAGCGGCTCAAACGAAAGGAACCCTGTATGGAGTCCTCCGACTATCCGATGCTCTTTAGCCCGATCAAGGTCGGTACGACCGAGGTCAAGAACCGCGTCTTTATGCCGCCGGTATCTACCAACCTGGCCGATCACGGCTATGTGACCGACGACTTGGTCGATCATTACCGTGCCCGCGCCAAGGGCGGCGTGGGCCTCATCATCACCGAGGTCGTGACGGTCGAGCCCACCTATACCTATCTGCCGGGCGATATGTGCTGCTACGACGACACGTTTATCCCCGGCTGGGAAAAGCTCGCCGCAGCCGTCCACGAGTATGGCTGCAAGATCATGCCGCAGCTCTTCCACCCCGCCTACATGGCCTTTAACATCCCGGGCACGCCGCGCCTGATCGCTCCGTCCTTTGTGGGCCCGTCCTATGCCCGCGAGGCGCCGCGCCCTATCACGGTCGATGAGATCCACGAGCTCACGCATCAGTTTGGCGACGCTGCCGTGCGCATGCAGAAGGCCGGTGTCGACGGCGTCGAGGTCCATGCGGCGCACGCCCACGGCATGCTCGGCGGCTTTTTGACCCCGCTCTATAACAAGCGTACCGACGAGTACGGTGGCTCGCTCGATGCCCGCATGCGCTTCTTGCTCGAGGTCATCGCCGAGATTCGCGAGCGCTGCGGCAAGGACTTCATCATCGACGTCCGTATCTCGGGCGACGAGTACACCGATGGCGGTCTGACCCTCAACGACATGATCTACGTCTCGCGTCGCCTGGAGAAGGCTGGCGTCGACATGATCCACGTGTCGGGCGGCACTACCATCAAGCGCGGCTCCGCGATTCCCGCCGCCGGTACGCAGCAGGCCTCGCACGCCGCCTGCTCGCGCGAGATCAAAAAGCATGTGAACATTCCCGTCGCCACGGTCGGCCGCATCAATGAGGCATGGATTGCCGAGGAGCTGATCGAGGACGGCGCTGCCGACATCTGCATGATGGGCCGCGCCAATCTGTGCGATGCCGAGTTCTGCAACAAGGCCGCTGCCGGCAATGCCGATGATATCCGTCCCTGCATCGGTTGCCTGCGCTGCCTGAACGGCATCATGTTTGGCAAGCGCATCTCCTGCACCGTCAACCCGGACGTGGAACGCGACGAGGCCGGCTACGAGCCTGCCGCCGAGGCAAAGAACGTGCTCGTTGTGGGTGCCGGTCCTGCGGGCATGGAGGCAGCCTACATTGCCGCCAAGCGCGGCCATAACGTGGTGCTCGTGGAAAAGCAGGACGAGCCGGGTGGCGAGATGCGCATCGCGGCCGTTCCGCCGGCAAAGCAGGAGCTCACCCGCGTGATCAAGTATCAGTACCGTCGCCTGGCCGAGGCAGGCGTCACGTGCGTCTTTGGTACCGAGCTCACGGCCGAGGATATCCAGCGTGACTACGCGGGCTACGAGGTTGTCCTGGCTTATGGCGCCGAGCCCATCGCTCCGGCCTTCATGCAGGGCTTTAAGCAGGTTATGACGGCTGACGACCTGCTGGGCGGCAAGGCTTTCCCGGGCAAGAAGATCGTCATCGTGGGCGGCGGCACCGTTGGCTGCGAGACGGCCGATTACCTGGCCCCGTTGGTCAACGACCTTTCGCCGGCCAATCGCGATGTCACCGTTATCGAGATGACCAAGACGCTCGCCGCCAACGAGGGCGGTGCCGGTCGCGCGGTGCTCATCACGCGCATGCTCTCCAAGGGCGTTCACGTGCTGACCGAGGCCAAGGTGATCGAGATTACCGAGGACACCATCAGCTACGAGAAGGACGGCGAGGTCCACACCATCGCCGATGCCGATACGCTGGTGCTTGCCATGGGTTACCGTCCCAACACCAAGCTGGCCGATGACCTTGCCGCTGCCGGCGTTGCCACCCACGTGCTGGGTGATGCCAACAAGTGCGGCAACATCCGCGATGCCATCGGCGATGGCTACAAGGTTGCCTGCGAGCTGTAGGCTCTTGGCAAATAGGGGAGCAGCCGCCTTGCGGTGGCTCAAGCGATAGCCAATCAAATAAGGCGCCGCGACACATGGATTGTCGCGGCGCCTTTTGCTTGGCGGTTTGTCGGGGGTCGGTGCGCCCCGTGGGCCTTATTACAGGCCCAAGATCTCCTTGACCTTGGCGATGATGGCCTCGTCGGTGGCATTGGCAAAGAAGTACTCCTGGAAGTGCTCGCCGGCAAGTGCGCCCTTCACCAGGTCCTGATCGATCTCGCCCAGGACGTCGACGAGCGGACGCATGGTCACAGCGCGCACGCCATCGAGGATCTTCTTGTTGCGCTGCTCGGGCTCAACGCGCTCGGCGGGGTAGCCGTTACCCGAACCAAAGCCAAAGAGCTTCTCGAAGGTGTACTCGAGGTTGAGCTCCTGGCCCCAGCCGTTCTTGAGCGCGAAGGGCATAGCGACGGCGTTGCCATCGTTGACGTGGGCAAAGGTGTAGGCATCCAGCGGGTCGGCAACATGGCCGCACAGCACGCCAGGGAAGGAGTTGCAGGCGAGCATAGCGCCCTCGCCGGTGCCGCAACCGGTCACGACGTAGTCGGCGGCACCGGAGTTGAGCAGCACGGCGGCAAGGATGCCGTTCTGCACGTAGGTGAGGGGCTTGGAGTCGGCGTCGGCATACATGCCATAGTTAAAGACAGTGTGGCCCATGGGCTCGACAACCTTCTTAAGGGCAGTCTCGATCATGGGGTTCTTGGAGTTCTGAGAGTTCTCGTTGATCAGAGCGATCTTCATTTGAGTTAACCTTTCAACCAAATGTTTCTTTTTTTGTTTCTGTATGCGGGCGGCGGCTAATCCGACCCGCGATGAGCTATGCGGGCGGTCGGCAGTTAAGTCTGTCGCGAGTTCCGCACGCAAAGGAAAGCACTTAATGTGCTTTCCGTCTTGCGCAGGACTGTCCGAGCAGCAGACTTAACTACCGACCGCCTCGCCCAGTTTCCTTATTGCGGCTGTTTGCCGATGTACGCCAGAATGCCGCCGTCCACGTACAGAATGTGCCCGTTGACGAAGTTCGATGCGTCGGAAGCCAGGAACACGGCGGGGCCCTTCAGGTCCTCGGGCGTGCCCCAACGGGCGGCCGGCGTCTTGGCAATGATGAACTGGTCAAACGGGTGACGGCTGCCATCGGGCCGCGTCTCGCGCAGCGGTGCGGTCTGCGGGGTGGCGATGTAGCCGGGCCCAATGCCGTTGCACTGGATATTGGCCTCGCCAAACTCGGAGCAGATGTTCTTGGTGAGCATCTTGAGTCCGCCCTTGGCGGCGGCATAGCCGGCGATGGTCTCGCGGCCGAGCTCGCTCATCATGGAGCAGATGTTGATGATCTTGCCGTGACCCTTGGCGATCATGCCCGGCAGGCAGGCCTTGGAAACGATAAACGGGGCATTGAGGTCGATGTCGACGACGCGACGGAAGTCCTCGGCGCTCATGTCGAGCATCGGGGTGCGCTGGATGACGCCGGCGTTGTTGACCAGAATGTCGGGCGTGGTGCCAAAATCGGCCTCGATCTTGGCGATGAGCTCGGCGACGACGGCCTCGTCGGTGACGTCGGCAACATAGCCGTGAGCATCAAAGCCCAGCTCGCGGTAGTGCTTCTCGGCCTCGGCGACCTTGTCGGCGTGACGGGCGTTAAAGGCGATTCTGGCGCCGGCTTCGCCGAGTGCCTCGGCCATGGCCATGCCGATGCCATAGGTGGCGCCGGTCACGAGCGCGACTTTGCCGTCCAGGCGGAAGCTGTCGATGATATCGCTCATGGGTATCCTTCCCGGTTGTAGCGTATCGGTTCAACGACTAGTCTCGAATAGTAAACCGGTTTTGTCAACGTATAACAGGCTAAATCTAGCTAAAAATACCAGCGAATCATAAGAAACGCTGGTATTTACTAGTAAAACGGTTTTACAAATTCTTGGACGGCGTTACAGCGTGCTCGTTCCCCAGCGTACGTGGCAGTCGAGCACGCGGTGCGTCTCGACCTCCTCTTTTTCGGCGATCAGGTCGAGCAGGATCTGTGCGGCCGTCTTGCCTTCCTCGCAGGCGGGCTGCTCCACCACGGAGACAGAGGGGCTGGCAACGCTGACCCACTCGGTGTTATCGAAGCCGAGGAGCCCCATGCGGTCGGGCATGAGCGGGTAGAAATCGCGGCATGCCTCATAAATCTCGGGCAGGGCCCAGCAGTTGGGGGCAAACACAAGCGTTGGTGTCTCCCCATCGATGTTTGCCTTCAAAAAGCCCTTGAGCTTTTCTTGGTCGACCTTGTCGTTTTCGAGTATGAACTGCGTAAAGCCAAGGTCGTGGGCCTCGAGGGCGTCGACAAAGCCGCTAAAGCGCTCGATACGGCTCGAGATAAGGCCGGGCGTTGCCGTTACCACCAAAAAGCGCTTGTAACCCTTTTTGACGCAGGCCTCGACCGCCTGATAGGAGGCCTCGTAATTGTCGGTTTTGACCCAGTTGGAGCTAAAGTCGTAGAGCTTTGAGTCGATAAAGACGAGCGGCTTGTTGTTGTCACTGATCGAGCGGCTGATCTCTTTGAAGCGCGCTGTTGGCTGCACGATAAAGCCGTCGACGCCAAGGGCGATTAGGCGGTCGATATAGGCGAGCTCGTTTTGCTTGTCAAAATTAGAGTTGCAAACGAGCATGCGGTAGCCCTGCGCACTTGCCACCGAGTCGATGCCCTTGACCAGCTGGTTTGCGAATGTGTTGGTGATATCTCCGATAATTACGCCTATGAGCTGGCTTGACTTGGCATTCATGCCGCGTGCGAGCGGGCTTGGCTCATAGCCGGTGTCGTGGATGGCTTTGCGGATGCGCGCCTGCGTCTCCTCGCTCATACGGCTTGTCTTGCCGTTGAGATAGAACGAGACCGTGGTCTTAGAGGTGCCGGCCATCTCGGCAATTTGGTTGATGGTGACGCGTTTTTTAGTGGGCTTGTTGCCTGCCATGATATCTCCTGCGCGATGTTGGTGCTGTCGGTATTGTAAACCAGTTTATGTAAATCGTGAGGTTCTTTGCATGCCGGACTTGAGGATAATGGAGGGGTGAGTTGAGTGAAGGAGAATCGCTATGACATCGCATAAAGAAGGACGGCCTTCCGTCTTATCAAGGGATAGACTTGAGCAATGGGCGTTGTCGCTTTTGCCTGATCCTTGGGATTGTCCTTTTGACATCGGAGCCTCGTTTCGGTCCGACATACGCCAGCTTGGGTGGGCGTCTGGTCCGCTTTGGGCGGTATTTCCGCTCATCGCGGGCGGCATCGATCCGGGCGATTCACGCATCAGCCCTTATGTCGAATACATTCGCATGGCGCTCACGCCGGGCAACAGCTACTCTTTCGATGACCCGACGCCTTCGACGCGTCAAATCGTTTTTGAGCAGACGGTCTATGGATACGGCCTGCTCTGCTTGGGCGATCGCCTGCTTGAGCTGCTCGACGCGCCACAGCGCAAACGACTCGTCGCATGGCTTAACGCTTCTAACGAAATCGAGCTCCCTTGGGGCAACTGGTTTATCTCTCGCCTTTTTGTGAACTGCGCCTTGCGTGCGTGCGGTCTTGCTTATAGCGAGGATCGCATCGTCTCGGATGCTTCTGCCGTGGAGAGTATGTATGCGGGCGCGGGCTGGTATGAGGATGGCACGCCGTTCAAGCGTGACCCCTATACCGCGTCGACGTTTCATTTGTTGGCTATGTTGCTTGAACACTACATTCCGGACAATCCCATCCGCCAGGTCACACATCGTGCGCGCTGCTTTGCGCGCGACTATACGTATTGGTTTGATTCGCAAGGCAGGGCCATCCCCTTTGGTAGGGGGCTCACGTATCGTTTTGCGGCGTCCTCGTTTTGGGCATCGGCTGCCCTTCTGGGCGACGAGGTGCAGCCTCTGGCACAGACAAGGTACCTGTTTGACTCTTGCGTTCTCTGGTGGATGAAACACTTGGAGATACAGAAGCCGTTGTCGGTGGGTTACGGATACCCTGGGGCTCCCGTGCGCGAGGACTATTCGACATCTGGTGCGGCTTACTGGGCTTTTAAGGCATTTGTAGTGCTCTCGCTTCCTGCGGACGATCCGTTTTGGAGCGTCGTGCCCCAAGCCCCTGTGCGAGAGTCGAGGGTGGTCCAGTACCAGCCGAGCTGTATTATTCAAGCGGGGGAAAAGCACAGTTATATGTTGAGCGCGCAGCAATACTGCTCGCCTTCGATTGAAGGGCATTTATCTAAGTACGGTAAGCTCTGCTATTCAACGGCGTTTGGCTGGAACGGTTCTGCATACGGTACGGGAATCGGCAATTTCGCGCTCGACAGCGCCTTGGCCCTGTCTGTTTCGGGAACGGACGTATATACGAGTCGCGGGCGTATTGAGGCGGCCCGTGTTGAGGAGCGCTCTGCCTATAGTGTGTGGAGTCTGGGATCGGTTGCCCGAGTAGAGACTTGGCTCGTGCCCATCGATGAGTTCCGTCATGCCCGCGTCCACCACATCGAGTCCACACTGCCCCTCGATACGTACGAGGGCGGGTTTCCCGTATTTGGTTGGAACCGTAAGTTCGATAGGGAAGAGCTGGTGGATGGCGCGGTCAAGTTGAGCCGAGATCCCGATGGCCCTAGCGGGCTGGCTGACAACTGTGGGCAGGTGTGCGGCATCTACGATGTCACGGCGTGTGCGCCCGAGCTTGAGCAGGCGCTCGTGTGGGCGGGTCTTGGGGAACTATGGGACCAATTCAAGGAGGAGTGGACCCCGCGCGAGCCGGTCACGGTTTCTCAAAATCCAGAGACGAATATCTATAGCCGTGAACTCAACGCCGTTCCCGCGCTCAAGTCGCCCTCGCGTAAGAGCGCACTCTACTTGGGCTGCATCGTGTATGGAGATCCCGGAACGACTGCATGACGGAACGATGGTTTCGACCCGCAAACCGTCTTAAAGCCGGTGAACGGTCGAAATATCTCCGTAAACGGTAGGAAAACCAATCAATATCGAAAAGTTCGTGCAGAGAAAGCCATGAATAGATAAAATGCAAACCAGTTAGTAAACCAGTTTGCTAAACCTAGTAAACGAAAGGATGGACATGAGCAGAAACGTTGTACTTGTAAGCCATGGCAAGCTCGCCGAGGGAGTGCAGTCTGCCGTGGAGATGGTGTTTGGCAAGTGCGATGAGCTCAGCTCTCTGGGCCTTACGCCAGACGGCAATGTGGTCGAGCTCATTGCCGGCCTGCGCGCACGGGTTGAGGCTGCGCCTCAGACCCAGTTTGTGATTCTTGCCGATATCTTCGGGGGCAGTGTTTGCAACCAGTGCCTCCAGCAGCTCTCTGAGTTTGAGAACGTCAAACTCGTCTCGGGGCTTTCGATGGGCCTCGCCCTTTCCGTCCTGTCCGTTCCGGGCGCGCTCAGCGATGCGCAGCTCGAACAGGCCGTCGCGGATGCGCGCGAGGGGACCAAGATCGTCGAACTTATTCGAGCCGATACTCCGGTCGATTCAGGCGAAGACGACTTTTTCTAACCAAACTTAAGAGGCCGATGCTCGGACATCGGTAGTAAAGACCATCCGAACGAGAGGAACCCATCATGATTACCATGGCACGCGTAGACGATCGTCTGATTCACGGTCAAGTTGCCGTCAAGTGGAGCAAGGAGCTCAATATCTCCCGCATCATCGTGGCGAGCGACACCATCGCAAAGAACGCCGTCCAAGTTGCAGCGCTCAAAGGTGCCGCTCCTGCAGGCGTGAAGGCCGCGATTCTTCCTATCGAGAAAGCTCAGGGCATCCTCAGCGATCCCCGTTCGAGCGACATGCGCATTCTTGTGGTTTCCAATGACCCGGCAGATATCCTTGCCGTTCTCAAGGGTATCGAGGAGCGCCCCGTGGTCAACGTCGCCAACTATGGGCGCATCAACGGCCCTATCGGCGGTAAGCAGAAGATCTCGGATTCCGTGTACCTCACCGACGAGGACAAGGCGGTCCTTAAAGATATCGAGGCCCTGGGCGACGAAGTCATCCATCAGCCGTTGCCCGAGAGCGACCGCGTGGACCTCATGACCCTTATCTAGGCAACCGCGTCTGCGGCAAAGGCCTAGTCGCAGTCGTTTTGCATTTCCTGTAACGTTTGAAGGGAGAACGTAATGGACTTCACTTCCGCCCTTATCGTCGGCCTTGTGCTGATGGGGGGCAAAGTTCCTGGACTGGTGGGCATCCACCCAACTTGCTCGTCCTATCTTCTGTGTGGCGATTCTGGGTGCCCTGCTCGGGCATCCTACCGAGGGTATTATCCTCGCCGCTCAGCTTGAGCTCGTCTTTATCGGCAACGTGAGCCTCGGTGGCGTGATGCCCTCCGACATCACCATGGGCTCGATTTTCGGTGCGGCGTTCGCGCTGCTGCTCGGCAAGGATATCGAGGTCGCCATGACGCTCGCTATCCCGCTTTCTGCCCTGGGCACGCTTATCTACTCCTGCATGAAGATCGTCGTGACCTCGCTCGTTCCCAAGTTTGAGCAGCTGCTCGCCGATCATAACTATGCTGGTTACAATCGCCTGTGGATTATCCAGTTCTGCTGCTTTGAGCTCTGTTATTTCTTCCTCGGCTTTATCTGCACCCTTGCAGGCCAGCCGGTGGTCGAGGCCTTCGTCAACGCGATTCCTGCCTGGCTTAACGCTTCTCTCAAGGTCGCTGCGGCAGCACTCCCCGCACTTGGCCTGGCACTGCTCCTCAAGCAGCTCTACACCAAGGAGTCCTTCCCGTACTACTTCCTCGGCTTTGGTCTTGTTGCCTTCTTTGGCTACAACAACGTGACGGGTGCCACGCTCGATAACGGTGCCATCACCCTGGCAAGCGCCAACACCCCGCTTCTGTCCCTTGTCGAGATCGCCGTCATCGGCGGCGTGATCGCGGCCGTCACCATCTTCAACGAGCTGCGTCGCATCGACGACAAGGCTGCCGCCAAGCAGGCAACCGCTGCCCCCGTGAGCGAAGAGGAGGACTTCTTCAATGACTAGCACAGCTGTGGCAAATAACGCCACCGGCCTTACCGAGGCCAAGAAGAAGAGCATCCAGATCAAACTGTTCTTCCGCGTCTGGTGGCTCATGTTCTGCACGTCCTACACCAAGCAGCAGGGCACCTCGACGGTCTGGCAGCTCGAGCCGTTTTTGGCCGATATCTACGGCAAGGATACGGACGAGTACTACGATGCACTCCAGCGTCACCAGAACTTCTTCAACACCACCCCGATGTTCGCGAGCTTCATCTACGCCATCGTGATCTCGATGGAGTACGAGCGTAAGGCAGCACTCGACGCCGGCAAGGACTTCGACGACGCTTCGATCGAGGCCATCAAGGTTGCCCTCATGGGCCCCATTGCCGGTATCGGCGACTCCATCCAGCTCTCCTGCCTGCGCGTTATCGCCACGGGCGTTGCCATCGGCTTCTCCCAGCAGGGTTCCTGGCTCGGCCCCATCCTCTTTGCTCTTATCTATAACATCCCCAATCAGATCATCCACTGGTTCTGCGGTAGCTTGGGCATGAAGCTCGGCACGGGCTTTATCACCGAGGCCATGGCCTCCGGCAAGATGCAGGCCTTTACCAAGGGCTTCACCGTGCTCGGCATGATTATGGTCGGTGCCATGACCGCTCAGTTCGTGACGGTCAAGACCACGCTCGTGATCCCCACGGGTGGTGCCACGTTTGACCTTCAGGCCATGTTCGACTCGATCCTTCCCGGCTTCGTGCCCCTTGCTGTCACCATGGGCTGCTTCTTCTACCTGCGCAAGTCTAAGTCCAAGAACAGCGCCATGATTTTGCTCGGCATCATCCTTGCGTGCTGCGTGGTCTGCACGCTGCTCGGCATCACCGGTGGCGCTGCGTAATCGCCTCCGCGTGGTCTTGCGAGCAATCCCTTGTTTCCATTTTTGAGCGGGGTCCGTCCCCGGGCCCCGCTCCTCTTGTTTGAGAGGGCGCTTTCTATGGACCTTATTCGAGCTCTCGTCGTTATCGCCTGCATCGCCGCCGTCTTTGCGATTGACGGAGCGGTCGTGCGCTACAGGTCCTACCGAAGTCTCCAGGCCCTGCTCGAGGCGGATGAGCTCGATGCGTTCTTCAAGAAGCTCGATGGTCCCCTCACCCGTAGTGCCCTTTCTCCCTTTGCCCGCGAGCGCTTGCGCTTTTTGGGCTTCTGCCGCAAACACGACCAAGGCGCTATGGTCGAGCAGTTCAACGGGCTCATGGGCTTTAAGCTCAACGATGCTCAGCGCGCTATGTTGCTCGCCGACGG
Organism: uncultured Collinsella sp.; assembly: GCA_934630385.1. Lineage (GTDB taxonomy): Bacteria > Actinomycetota > Coriobacteriia > Coriobacteriales > Coriobacteriaceae > Collinsella. The sequence continues at coordinate 13,803 of CAKTWE010000016.1, read as the reverse complement.
CTTTAACGGGTTTGTCCAGATCGGCGACGCGAGGCACTGCCGCCGCATCTTAGAGGAGATGCCCCGGTGCGGCATGAGCGATCGCGTGGTCGCCGCCTATCAGCGCCATTACGACCTGGTGCTGGCACATAAGCCGGCGGGCTATAAACGCAAACTCGAGAGTGTATATGCGACGCTCCAGGGCGTCAGGCGCGGGTACGTCGCGTATCTGCTCTCGTTTGCTATGGCACCCATCGACTCATCTCAATCAGATTCCTACCGACAAGAGGCCTCGCGCCTGCTCGGTATCCCACAGGATCAGCTTTCTAGGAGGATCAATGTCTGCACAACCGTTTGATCTGTCTGTCGAGGACGCCGCTTGGGCAAAGGCGACGGTCTCACGTCTCATCGACCGTTTTGCCGCCGAGCGTGACCGCGTGGGCTCCAAAATTCCCTACATTGCGGAAGAGGGCGCCTACAAGAAGGACATGTCCGCTACGCCTGAGGACCTGATCTGGTGGACCAACGGCTTTTGGCCGGGAATCCTTTGGCAGTGCTTCGGCGCCACGGGCGATGCCGCGTTCGCCGATGTCGCCCGCGGGGTGGAGGACAAGCTCGACGGCGCCTTAGATCGCTACACGGGTCTTCACCATGACGTCGGCTTCATGTGGCTTCTTTCGGCTGTTGCGGATTATCGTCTCACGGGCAATGAGCGCAGCCAAGCCCGCGGCTTGCACGCGGCGCATCTCCTTGCCGGGCGCTATAACCCTCGCGGCAAGTTCATCCGGTCGTGGAATCGCGACCGCTCAGGTTGGGTCATCGTCGACTCCATGATGAACATTCCGCTGCTCTATTGGGCGAGCGACACGATCGGCGATCCGCGCTTCACCTACGTTGCCGAGGATCACGCCGACACCATCATGGCAAAGACCGTGCGCGACGATGGGTCCTGTAACCATATCATCGTGCTCGACCCCGCAAACGGCGACTTGCTCGAGACGCCTGCGGGCCAGGGTTATGCACCGGGTTCGAGTTGGAGCCGAGGCCAGGCCTGGGCACTGTACGGCTTTGCGCTCAGCTATCGCCATACGGGCGAGGAGCGCTATCTGGCGACCGCCAAGCGCGTTGCCTCCTACTTCGCCAGCCAGGTTGCCCTCACGGGCGATGTTGCCCTGCTCGACTTTAGGCAGCCGGCAGAGCCCGTTTACTGGGATGCCCTGGCCGGGTGCATCGCTGCGTGCGGCATGCTCGAGATCGCCCGTTCCTGCGAGGGGACGGAGCGCGCGGACTGGATTACGTGGGCTATCAGGATCCTCAAAGCCACGGACGAGCGCTTCTGCGATTGGGATATCGAGCACGACGGTGTCGTGACCATGTGTTCGGGTGCCTACTGGTCCGAGAAGGACCGCCATGTCCCCATGGTGTATGCCGATTACTATTTCCTGGAGGCCATGCTGCGCCTGGTGGGGAAGGATACCCTGCTGTGGTAACGGTGCTCAAAGAGGGCTTTGACGCGCGCGCGGCCGTTCAGAAGGTCAAGCTGATCTGCCTTGATCTTGACGGTACGCTTTGCGCGCGCGACAAGTCCATCCCCGCAGCCAATGTCGATGCCATTCGCCGCGCGCGTGAGGCCGGTATTACCGTTGCAGTCGCAAGCGGCCGGCATCCCTTTAACGTGCGCGAGCTGATGGGCGGGCAGGGGCTGCCGTTTTGCGCGGTTTGCCTTTCGGGCGCGCTTGCCGTGCTCGACGGAGAAGTAGTCTTTGCTCATCCCTTGCCGATTGCATCTGTTGAGTCTGCGATCGGCATTGCTTGCGAGCAAGGCGCCTATATCTCGGTCGCGGGCATGGCGTTTAACTGCTGCTGTGGCGATATTGACCGTGGGCCCGAGAAGAAGAGCGCCGCGGTTGCCCGCTACGGCAGACTTGATTCCTATGACGAGCTTGTAGCCTGTGCCCGCGAGCATGAGGGTGAGATACTCAAATGCTCTCTCCATGCCGAAACCGATGCTGCGTATGTCGAGCTAAGGGATGCGCTTTCTGGAATGGAGGGCGTTGAGGTCGCTCAGTCGGATGTCCGATGGGCTGATGTGAACGCGCGCGGGTGCTCCAAACTCGAGGGCATTGACGCGCTGGCGCGCGCCATGGGACTCGATATTTCCGAGGTCGCTGCGGTTGGTGACGATGAAAACGATGTTCAGTCCTTGGGAGGCGTAGGGCTCGGTATCGCTATGGGCAACGCCGTCGAAGCGGCTCGTGCGGCCGCTTTGGTACAGGTTGGAACAAACGATGAAGCAGGCGTGGCAGAGGCGATCGACATGATTCTCGCTGCGCGTTAGGGGAGAGATATGCAGGTCCAAAATCCCATTCTTCGCGGATGGCATCCTGATCCGTGCTTTTGCTCTGCACGGGGCAAATATTATCTGGCGACTTCGACGTTCCAGTGGGTGCCGGGGGTCTCGCTCTACGAAAGCGATGACCTGGTCGTATGGAAAAGCGTGGGCGGGGCATTGCCCGATCTGGACCTGCGCGGCATTCCCGACAGTGCCGGCGTCTGGGCTCCCGACCTTACCTATGACGAGGAATCGGGGCTGTTTTGGCTCGTGTACACCATCGCCAAGCAAATCGACGGCATCTTTAAGGATGTCGAGAACTACGTGGTGACGGCGCCTGCTATCGAGGGTCCTTGGTCGTGTCCGCGCTTCATCAACGCGAGCGGTTTCGATCCGGGTATGTTCCACGAGAACGGGCACCATTACGTGCTCAACCCACAGTGGGACCCGCGCCCGCTTGAGGGTCACCATCGCTTCAATGGTTTGATGTTGCAGGAGTTTTCGCTCGAAGAAGGACTCATCGGTCCGGCACGCAAAGTCCTGGGCAACGAGGATGCCGTTAACTGGCTCCGTGAAGGGCCGCATATCCTGAAAGCTGACGGCTGGTATTACATCGCGTGTGCCGAGGGCGGCACCGGGCGTCGCCATCGCATTCGCATGGCACGTTCACGCGAATTCTGGGGGCCATATGAGGTCGACCCAGAGCCGCTCGTGTGCTCGTGGCTCGCACAGACACCACTGCGCAAGGCAGGGCATGGCAACTTCGTCCAGATGTCCGATGGATCTTGGTTTGTGTGTCACCTGACCAGTAGGTATGTTGCCGGCGAGGATGGCTCCGACGCAACGTTTGACGAGAGCGAATCCGGCCTTTCTCCGTTGGGGCGCGAGACAGCGCTGCAACGTGTGGAATGGATCGATGGCTGGCCGCATCTTGCGGGCGGCAGCAGGGTACCTTCGGTGTTCGTTGACGTACCGAGCGCTCATGCTCCGGCTCAGGTAAGTGCGGGGCATGCGGGTTATCGCTACGAGACGGCCTTTCCGCGCGATACGGACCTCTGGCGTGAGGAGTGGTTTGCTCCGCGCCGTATCGATGCCGAGCGTCTGCAGTTTGTCGCCCAGGGGCTCAAGCTCGCGGGCGGAGATTCGCCGAGCTCACTCTTTGACCGCATAGGCATCGAGCGCCGTGTGACGAGCTTCGACTGGCATGCCGAGACCACGTTTACCGTGACGCCCGAGCACTACAACCAGAGCGCTGGACTGATCTGCGAATACGACTCTCGCGCGTTCGTGTACTCCCATGTGACGTGGGACGAGGAACATGCCTACCGCGTGATCGATGTGCTGCTCAACGATAACGGGTCGTTTGAGAAGCCGCTGGGCGTGGTCGACCGGATCGTTGTCCCTGACGACGTCAAGAACGTAACTCTTGGGCTTGATGTGCGCGCAGGCCGCGCGCTGGGGCTTTCTTACGCATTTGACGGCGATTCGGCACAGCGCATCACGGCTGGGGGCGTGCCGATCAAACTCGACGCGACGCATATGAGCGATGAGCATGTCGAGGGCTGGGCATATACGGGCACCATGGTCGGCATCGCTTGTGTTGACATGTGGGACAAGAGCGTGTCTGCCATGTTCAGCCATTTTGCGTACGAAGACCTCGCCTCCGGGGAGGTGCTTGGGTAATGCTGGGCCTTTCCGTTGTTGCCGGGGACGGGAGTGTCCGTTGCCGCTTTGAGGGTACCGACGAGGTGCGCCTTGCCTGGCGCGGGGTATATGAGCCGGGCGACAAGATCGTTCTCACGGCGGATGCCGCGCGCGAGCATCTGGTTGTCAAGCTGGATGCTGCGCTCGAGACGAGCCATGTACTGTTGCAAGGTGGGCGGTTTGAGTTTCCCGTTCCCTTTGGCGACGACCGTAAGCCTTACGGGGCACAGGCATTTACGGGCGAGCGCCACAATGCCTTCGCGCGCGTTGAAGACGCGCGTGAGGTGTCCGCGTGGCGCAACCTTGCGCTCAATGCGTGCGACCTGACCCATGCGGACGATACTTCCGGCGCGGCGCTCTTTCCTCATGCGACAACGAACATGGTGCCGGGAAATCCCCAGTTTATTGCACGCAACGCCATCGACGGCGTTGTTGCGCCCGAGCTCCATGGGAGCTGGCCGCATGCGAGCTGGGGTGTCGCCGGCAGGCAGGATGCCTGGTTGCAGGTTGAGTTTGGCGAGCCTGTTGTTGCCGATGAGCTGCGTCTCTACCTTAGGGCCGATTTTCCACACGATACGTGCTGGGAGCACGCCCACGTGCTGCTCTCCGACGGCATCGAGCTTGTGCTCGACTTGGATAAAACGGGCGAGCGCCAGACGTTTGACCTGGGTGGCAGCACGATTGAGTGGCTGCGGATCTCGCGTCTGAAAAAGCGCGATGAGGAAGGATTCCCGGGCTTGGCTCAAATTGAGGTTTGGGGCAGAAGAGGGGATGAGTGACGTGTCTCGCTGTCCGTCGGAGCCTTTAGGCTGCTTGGCAGAGCCGGTGCATAGCATGGTGAGCGCGCTTGAAAACGGCACCTGCTGGACCGATGATTGCGGCCGTGCCGTCCAGGCCCATGGCGGATGGGTGCTACCCGTAGTCGACGGCTTGGGCGGCACGTGCTTTTATTGGTACGGGGAGGATAAATCCGCCCCAACGCGCGGCCAGCGAGCCGATGCTATCGGCATCCGTTGCTACGCGTCGACCGATTTGCTGAACTGGCATGACTGCGGGCTGGTGTTCAAGGCCGATAGCCGCGCTGTCCATGACGTGCTCAGGCCCGAGGGCGTTATGGAGCGACCGCGCGTGCTGTATTGCAAGCAGACGGGCAAGTACGTCCTCTGGTTTCATGCCGATGACGCCACGTACCGAGCGGCCATGCTCGGGATGGCCGTTTCCGATGCGCCGACCGGACCCTTTACGTTTGTGCGCCTGGTGCGGCCCTCGGGGCAGGACAGTCGCGACTTCACCCTGTATGTCGATGATCGTGATCACGCCTATCTGTTTTCGAGCTCGGAAGGCAACAGAACCCTCCACATCGCGCGCCTGGCGGATGACTATGCAGATGTTAAGGAGGGGTACGTTCGCGCGCTGCCGGAGCAGATGCGTGAGGCACCGTGCGTGTTTGCCGCGCACGGGCAGTATTACCTGCTCACGAGCGGTTGCAGCGGTTGGCGTGCCAACGCGGCGCTCTTTGCGACGGCGCCGCAGGTCGCAGGCCCCTGGAAGCTCCTCGATAACCCTTGCCGCGGTCCGCATGAACACGCCTCGTTTGGCGGGCAGCCTACTTGTGTGTTTGGAACGAGAGGCCGCTTGTTCGCGCTCTTTGACCACTGGCATGCGAATGACTTGGGCGCCAGCGGCTACAGCATCCTGCCCGTCTCGTTTGCGCCCGTCAAACACGATCCGCTCGAGATCCATTGGACGGATACGTTTTGCGGTTTGGACGAAGAGGCCGGGCGCGAGCCTGCGCCCCTGCAGTAATTGAACGTTTATTCGAAAGGAACCATCGTGTTTCAACAGACTATTACCGTTGCTGCCGCTGCCGATGTCCCTGAGCTCGTGACCGGCGCGTTTCAGGCCGCCTTCGATGCTGCACGCGATGCGGGCGGCGCGCGCGTCGTGGTGCCTGCGGGCACCTACCGCGTGGGATCGCTGAGGATGTACGGGAATACCGAGCTCTATCTGCAGGCGGGCGCGCATATCCAAGGGTCCTCGGATATCGCCGACTATACCGACTGGGATATCCCCACGACGCTCGCCTATGTGACCGACCCCGAGATCGTGCGTATCCAGAGCATCCCTCCGCATTACACCAAGGCCCTCCTGACGGCTGCCGACGCCCAGAACATCGCCATCGTGGGCGAGCCCGGCTCGAGCTTCGACGGCGTTGACTGCACGGATCCCGCAGGCGAGGAGGGCTTCCGCGGCGCTATGGGCATCCGCATCTGCCGCTGCCGTAACGTGACGCTCAGCGGATACACCTTTGAGCGCTCGGCAAACTGGAGCCATCAGATGGATTCGTGCGAGAACTTGCTTGCCCAGGATGTGACCGTCTTGGGTGGCCATGACGGTTTCAACATCCACCACTGCACCAATGTCTCGATTAAAAACTGCACGCTCAAGACGGGCGACGACTGCGTTGCCGGTTTTGATGCCCAGAACGTCACCGTCGAGGAGTGCCTGCTCAACACGGCCTGCAACGCCATTCGCTTGGGCTGTATCAACCTGCTTGTCAAAGACTGCCGTTTTGTAGGCCCGGGCGAGTACCCGCATATCCTGGACGGCAAATACCACATGCATGCCGCGATTAAGTACTACTCGCCCGTGGGGGATGTGTATCGCGGTGATGCTTGCGGCTGGCGCTTTGAGGATTGCACCTTCGAGAACCCCGGCAGGATGTTCAACTACGACTTTGGCTCCGAGCGCGGCTATATGACCGAGCGCCCGCTGGTGGATGTTCACCTTGTGCGCTGCAAGGTCACGGGTGCGAGCATGACGTCGTTTTTTGCCGGTGACGCCGAGGTGCCCGGCTTGCTTGAGCTTAAGCAGTGCACCATCGAGTACGTCCCCGATGCCTCAAACGCAGGCAAGCCGTTTGTGCAGCTTGGCGAGGATACAGAGCTTGCGTGCGACGGCGTGGACTATACGTGCGCCTCTGGCGAGCCTATGGAGGGCGCCCGTGTGGTCGAGGCGTCAGAGGTCGTTGCCGAGGTACTCAAGAAAACGAACTAGACGGAGCGTGGGCTCATGCAAAACAGGGAAGATTTCGAACGCTGCCTCTTTGGCTACCTCGATCCGCTCAAGCGGCACGTGAGTCCGCGCGCGGCGCGCGTGCAGCTTGCGGGCGGGAGCGCCCAGTACGAGGACGAAGTCATCTCCATGGAGGCTTGGGCCCGACCGCTTTGGGGCCTGGCGCCGTTTTGGGCGGGAGGCGGTCGGAGCGCCGACGGCTTTTACGAGCGCATCTATCCGGCGGGCCTCGCCGCCGGGACCGACCCCGCCTGCCCTGAATACTGGGGGCGCTGCCGCGACCATGACCAGATGTTCGTCGAAATGGCTGCCATTGCCTACGGCTTGCTGCTTGCTCCCGATGTGCTCTGGGAACCGTTGCCGGAGGATGCGCGCGTCCGCGTTGCATCGTGGCTTTTTCAGGTCAATGAGCACACCTTTCCGGCGGGCAATTGGCTCTGGTTCCGCGTGCTCGTGAACCTAGCACTGCGGGAGCTCGGCTGCGCCCATGACGGTGGTGCTATCCAGGCAGATCTTGATACCCTCGATTCGTATTACGAGGGAAACGGCTGGTACAAAGACGGGCCTACGGGGCTTCCCGATTATTACAACGCCATGACCTTCCAGTTTTTCTCGTTGCTGTATATCGGGTGGTTCGGCGCGTCCGATCCTGCGCGCGCGAGTCGCTACTCAGAGCGTGTGCGCCTCTTCGCGGAGGATTATGCGCGTCTGTTTTCCGCGCGTGGCGAGGGTGTGCCCTATGGCCGCTCGATGACGTATCGTTTTGCCCAGGCGGGTTTTTGGTCCATGGCGGCTGCTGTCAAGATCGACCTCGGTGCCGCGTTTGCGCCCGGAGCGCTCAAGGGACTTATCGCTCGCAATATCCAGGCATGGGATGAGCGCGCCATCTGCGATAACGGCGGGGTCCTTACCATTGGCTACAAGTATCCCAACCTGCATATGGCAGAGGGCTACAATGCTGTCGGGTCGCCGCTGTGGTGCCTTATGGCGTTCGCGTGTCTCGCGCTTCCCGCAGATGATGAGTTTTGGGCTTGCGGGGCATCGCCGATGCTCGCCTGGGATGCGTCTCAGTCGGTTGCCCTTGCCGGCTCTGCACTTGTGCGGCGTGATGCGTCTGGAGAGGTCATGCTCTATCCGAGCGGGCGCGTGCCGGGCCATCCGTTCGCTCAGTCCGATTGCAAATATTCCAAGTTCGTCTATTCGTCTCGCTTTGGCTTTTGTGTTTCGCGCTCCCAGCGTACGCTCGAGGAGGCCGCTCCCGATAGCATGCTCGCCTTTGTGGTGGGCGGGCGCGTCTACGTGCGCGACGGGGTAGCGGAAAGCGCGGTTGCGGAGGACGCAGTCGTGTCCCGTTGGTCGCCCTGCGCAGGCATCGAGGTCGAAACGCGAATCGAACCGTGCGTAGGAGGCCATATGAGGACGCATCGCGTTGCGAGCGAGATTGCCTGCGAGGCCTACGATTGCGGATTCGCCGTGCCGGGGGATTACCACCGGGTCGATCTTGTCGATGCCTCGCGTCTATGCCGCGTGGAGTCCGTGGGTGCGGTGCCGGGGAAGGGCGTCCTCATCAAAAACGAGGCCAACACGAACATCTCCTGTGGCAAAACCGTCATCCCCGCCGTTCGCTATGTCATCGAGGTGGGCACGACCATGCTCGTCACCCGTGTCGAAACGGGCGAGTAGGCCTGTTTTATGAGCGCCCGTAACAGTTCGCTTTAGCCCTGCTCCGTGCCGATTTCTTTGTCGATGAGCTGGCGGTTGTAGACCAGGTGCAAATACATCGCATCGTGCGCCGTGGTGGGGTTGCGTGCGGCGATGGCGTCGGCCACGCCGCGGTGGGTGCGGATGGTCTCTTCGACCAGCTTTTTGCCGGTCACGTCAATAAACAGGGGAACAGATGCTTTGAGCACGCCCATCAAGCGGGGAACGACGAGGTTGCCGCAACTTTCGGCAATTGCGATGTGAAACGCGGTGTCGGCGGCGGAATAGTCCTCGCCCAAGGCGGCCAAGCGCTCGGACTCGTCACAAAGCTCTTTGATACAGCCGATCTGATCGTCGGTTGCGTGCTCCGCGGCCATGCTGGCCATCTGCGGCTCGATCATAAAACGCACTTCGAGCAGGTCGCGTGCTAGGCGTCGCTTGTCATCGATAAAGGTAAAGCCCAACGGATCGTCGGCAACGCCGGGGTTTGAGGCCACATAGGTGCCCGAGCCCTGCTTAATGCGCACGATGTTGCGCGACTGGAGCAGCTTCATAGCCTCGCGCACCGTGCTCCTGCCAGCGCCCAAGCGCTCGACGAGCACGGCCTCCTTGGGCAGGCGATCGCCTTGCTCAAGATGCTCATCCAGGATCAATTGAATGATTTTATCGGCTATCTGCTCGGGGAGTCCCAAATCGGTTCGTGCCACGCTTCACCTCATATCAAAGTAATTCATCAGAGCTATTCTAGCCCATTCAACAGAAGTTGCGCTGGTTTACTCTGACAACGAGGAGGCATGAACAGCCGTTTACCGCCAAAAACAGACCGTTTACGAAATACATCAGATGTATTTCAAAAAAAGTTTCTCTTTTAAACATCAGACCTATTGAAAACGCGCTATAGTCTTCGTCGAATTCAAAAGGTCTGATGAATTGGAGGAAAGATGTCAGACCCAACGTTTATGGCTGACCCCACCAGACTGGTCATCGCCGCCGTCGTGGGCATTGCGCTGCTGCTTGCGCTCATCATCAAGTTCAAGTTGCACCCTGTGCTTTCGATGATGGTCTCGGCGCTCGCGATCGGCATTGGCGCGGGCATGCCGCTCGATCTGGTGGCAGACACCGTCACCAAGGGCGTGGGCACCACACTGCAAAACATCGCCCTACTCATTGGCCTGGGTTCGATGTTTGGCCAGATCCTTGAGGAGAGCGGCGGCGCCAAGAAGATTGCTCAGACCTTTATCGATACCTTTGGTCAGGGTCACTCCAGCTGGGCGCTGGGCATTACCGGACTGGTCATCGGCACCACGGTGTTCTTTGAGGCCGGCGTGGTCGTTTTGATTCCGCTTGCGTTTAGCGTGGCATCGCAGACCAAGAAGTCGACGCTCTACTACGGCATCGCGCTGCTCGCGGGACTGGCCGCCGGCTATGCGTTTGTGCCGCCTTCGGCCGGTTCGGTTCTGGTCGCCGGTACGCTCGGTGTTGACCTGGGCACTATGATTCTCGTCGGTATCCCCACCGCCTTTATCGCCATGGCCGTCGCCGGCGTCGTCTGGGGCCGCAACGTGGGCGGTCGCATCTTTACCGATGTTCCGGAGCACTTCACCTCTGCCGAGGGCGCGAGCGACGAAAAGGAGCTTCCCTCCTTTGGCATGGTGCTTGCCATCGTGCTCACGCCGCTTTGCCTGATTTTGCTGGGCACGTTGTCCTCTTATATCCCCATGCCTGCCGAGGCCGCCTCGACTCTTGCCTTCCTGGGCAAGCCGTTCGTCGCTTTGACGCTCGCCACACTCGTCGCGATGTATCTGCTGGGTGCGCGCCGCGGCTACTCCGGCGCCGAGCTCAAGGCTCTGCTCGACCGCTCTCTTAAGCCCGTCGGCATGATCTTGCTGGTCATTGCCTGCGGCGGCGTGATCCGCTGGATGCTGCAGGACTGCGGCCTGGGCCAGGTCATCGGCCCCATGCTCGAGGCTTCTCCGCTGCCTTTGGTGGTCGTTGCCTTTTTGATTGCCGTCATGGTGCGCGCCTCTGTCGGCAGCTCCATTGTCGCTATGACCATGGCGTCGGGCATTATGGCCGCCATGCCTGCGGTCGCCGGTGCTTCGGTGCTTATGCGCGCCGCCATCTGCCTTGCCATCTGCGGCGGTGCCACAGCGCTCTCGCACGTCAACGATGCCGGTTTCTGGATGTGCTCCTCGTTCCTCGAGATCGACGAGAAGACCACCCTCAAGTCCTGGACCGTTATGGAGACGATCATCGGCCTTTCGGGTCTTGCCTGCGCCCTAGTGATTTCGTTTATCGCCTAGCTCGCGCAGCAAAGCATCTTTCGCCGAGCACATTGTTCGGCACCCATTTACGCCTGATTCATTAACCAACGATTGATACAACCGTTCAAACCAAAAGAGGAGAGCATCATGGACGAGAAGACCAAGGCACAGATTCAGCAGGAGGCAGCCGACCTGGTTGCCAAGCTACAGCCGCGTTCCGGCAAGTTCCGCACCATCAGCCCCGAGATGGACCCGCTGCGTCTGGGCTCTGGCTGGACTGTTGAGGACCTGGACAAGCCGCAGGTGATTATCGAGTCGACGTTTGGCGACTCGCACCCGGGTTCTGCCGGCCTGTTCGAGCTGGTCGAGGAGGTCCGCGCCGGCGTTGCCGAGGCTGGTGGCCACGGCGCCCGCTACTTCTGCACCGATATCTGTGACGGCGAGGCACAGGGCCACGACGGCATCAACTACTCGCTGCCCAGCCGCGACATGATCGCCAACATGATCGAGATTCACGCCAAGGCCACGCCGTTTGACGCCGGCGTCTTTGTCGCCAGCTGCGATAAGGGCCTGCCCGCCAACCTCATGGCCATGGGCCGCGTTAACATCCCCTCCATCGTCGTTACCGGTGGCGTCATGGATGCCGGTCCCGACCTGCTGACCCTGGAGCAGCTCGGCGCGATCTCTGCCCGCTACGAGCGCGGCGAGATTTCCCGTGAGGAGCTCGAGTTTGCCAAGCACAACGCCTGCCCCAGCTGCGGCGCTTGCTCCTTTATGGGCACCGCGTCGACCATGCAGGTTACCGCCGAGGCCCTGGGCCTTATGCTTCCCGGCACCGCTCTGCTGCCCGCCACTAGCTCCGACCTGCGCGAGTTCGCCCGCGAGGCCGGCCGTCAGTCCGTGTGGCTCTCCGAGCACAATCTGTGCCCGCGAGACATCGTGACCAGGGAGTCCTTCGAGAACCTCATCATGGTCCACGGCGCCATTTCCGGCTCCACCAACTCGCTGCTACATATCCCCGCGATCGCGCGTGAGTTTGGCATCGAGATGTCTGCCGACGACTTCGATCGCCTGCACCGTGGCGCTCACTACCTGCTCAACGTTCGTCCCGCAGGCGAGTGGCCGGCGCAGTTCTTCTACTATGCGGGCGGCGTGCCGCGCATCATGGAGGAGATCAAGTCGATGCTCAACCTCGATGTCATGACCGTCACCGGCAAGACGCTCGGCGAAAACCTCGAGGACCTCAAGAATAACGGCTACTACGAGAAGTGCGGCCGCTACCTGGAGAAGTGGAACCTCAAGCGCGAGGACATCATCCGCCCGTTCGATCAGGCCTTTGGTATCGATGGTTCCATCGCCATCCTCCACGGCAACCTTGCCCCCGAGGGTGCCGTCGTCAAGCACACCGTTGTTCCGCGCGAGATGTTCCAGGCTACGCTCAAGGCTCGCCCGTTCGATTGCGAGGAGGACGCCATCCATGCCGTTCTGACGCACGAGGTCAAGCCCGGCGACGCCGTCATCATTCGCTACGAGGGCCCCAAGGGCTCCGGCATGCCGGTGATGTTCTACACCACCGAGGCTATCGCCAGCGACCCCGAGCTGGGCGCGAGCATCGCGCTGATTACCGACGGTCGCTTCTCCGGCGCCTCCAAGGGCCCCGCTATCGGTCACGTTTCGCCCGAGGCTGCCGTGGGCGGCCCGATTGCCCTGATCGAGGAGGGCGACCTTATCCAGATCAACATCCCCGAGCGCTCGCTGTCCATCGTGGGCATCGCCGGCAAGGAGATGGAGCCGGTCGAGGTCGACGCCGTCCTGGCCGAGCGCCGAGCCGCTTGGAAGCCCAAGGCCAATCGCTATACCTCCGGCACACTCAAGTTCTTTACCGAGCATGCAGTTTCCGCCATTCAGGGTGGCTACATGGAGTAGCGCCCGTGCGCATCACATTTCTCCTCTCATAGATGCGTGGCAAAAGGCCCCGAGTTCATATGAACTTGGGGCCTTTTTCGTTTGGATCGCGGACGTATTGCCGGACGAAAACCGTTTACGTCTGGCATTAACCGTGCGAAAGCGATATTTACGTCTCAAATCCAGACGCAAATAAGACGAAAAGCGTTTGCGTCTGGTTCTAAACCGTACGCAAACGGTTTTCGTCTTGCAGAGCGCCGACTGTCCCTTCAGTTCAGTCTCCAGTTCGGCTTTGTCATCGTTGAGATGCTCACGCATGTAGGGGATGGCGAGCGACACCTTGCCGTACGAGGGCGCCTCGATAATCGATTCTCTCAGCAGGCGACTACGGATGGAGCCTACCTGCTTAGGTGTTTTGCCTAGGTTGTCGGAAATCATGCTGGCTGAACATATAAGTTGCGTGGAATAGGATGCCAATCTAGGATCGGAATAGCACCTGTGCCGCGAAAATAGCCCATCTACTACGTTTAAGCCGCAAGGGTCAACCATAGCCAGCTTTTTTGAAAATCAACAAGCTGTCTACCTGCGGTTTTATTTTTGCAGTTTTCGGCATGGTCGGGGCTATCCGCGTTAACGTAGTAGATGGGCTCCTTTTGTGGCAAGGGTGCCGATCGACAGGACAGGGCAGGTAAAAGAGACACATCCCAAAAGACCGGTTGGGAGTTGGGACGTGTCGATGCGATAGTATAACGTGGTGATATTCAAAAAACCGTGAGCTTCATCCGAGGGCTTTATGGAACAACACCAGCATTATCAGAGCCTGCAAGACCAGGCATACAACGC
>CAKTWE010000015.1 GCA_934630385.1 uncultured Collinsella sp. | reverse complement strand
GTACTGGGATCTCACCAGTTCAGCCGGCGTGCGAACCAACGCACACACGGGTCGCGGACTCATCGGCTCGGTCGCAGACGCCTCGCCTGCGCCACGGCACCCCTTTGGCACCGCCCGATTTACCGCCAGTGGGGAATTTCACCCCGCCCTGAAACAGCAATTGCAAGTGTAGCACGGGCAGGCTTTCGCGCAAGTATGCCAAGGGTAATTTGTGGCGGGAATCAGTTGCCGCAACAACCACGTTCCCCACCCATCCCAAAGTAACGCGCCTTTCGCGGCAAAGCCGCGAAACAGCGACCGGGACACGTATTCCCAACAACCAAGTCCTCCGCCCACGCCGACCTCAAGGCCGTAAACGCAGGGGATCCGGGGGCGTGACGGGGCTTCTCTCCGGAACATTCCGCAGGACGCAAAGAGGCTCCGCAGCGCGAAGCGCGATGCGGAGCCTCTTTGCATGTCCGAGGACGTTCCGGAGAGAAGCCCCCGTCACGCCCCCGGATTCCCGGTGGGAGTTCTAGACCTTGTCGGCCTTAGTACATACCGCCGCCCTGCTGACCAGCGGTGGCAGCAGCGATAGCGTCCTCAAGCTGAGTGTTCTTGGGCACATCGGAGACGGTGGCCTCGGTGATGAGGATCAGGCTGGCGACAGAAGCAGCGTTCTGCAGGGTGACGCGGCTGACCTTGACGGGGTCGAGGACGCCCATCTCAATCATGTCGCCCCACTCGCCGTTGGCAGAGTTGAGACCCTGGCCGGCGGGCAGCTCGGCAACCTTGTCGACCACGACAGCGCCCTCAAAGCCAGCGTTCTTGGCAATGGTAGCAACCGGAGCGGTCAGAGCCTTCTTGACGATGTCGACGCCGATCTTCTCCTCGGGGTCGTCGATCTCAACAGCGTCGAGCGCAGGAGCAGCGTCCATGAAGGCGACGCCGCCGCCAGCGACGATGCCCTCCTCGACAGCAGCGCGGGTAGCCTGCAGGGCGTCCTCGACGCGATGCTTGATCTCCTTGAGCTCGGACTCGGTAGCAGCGCCGACCTTGATGACGGCAACGCCACCGGAGAGCTTGGCCAGGCGCTCCTGGAGCTTCTCGCGGTCGAAGTCAGAGGTGGTGTTCTCCATCTCGCCCTTGATCTGAGCGATACGGGCGTCGATGGCCTCCTTGGAGCCAGCGCCGCCGACGACGACGGTGTTGTCCTTGGAGATGGTGACGGACTTAGCGGTACCGAGCATATCGGCGGTGATGTCAGCGACCTTCACACCCAGCTCGTCCAGGGCAGCCTGGCCACCGGTGAGGACAGCGATGTCCTCGAGGATGCGCTTGCGGCGATCGCCGTAGCCCGGAGCCTTGACGGCGCAAACGTTGAGGGCGCCGCGGATCTTGTTGAGGACCAGGGTAGGCAGAGCCTCGCCGTCGATGTCCTCAGCGATGATGAGCAGGCCACGGCCAGCGCGCTGGACAGCCTCGAGAACGGGCATGATGTCCTGAACGCTGGAGATCTTCTGGTCGGTGATGAGGATGTACGGATCCTTCATCACGGCCTCCATGCGGTCGTTGTCCGTGACGAAGTAAGCGGAGACGTAGCCCTTGTCGAACTGCATGCCCTCGACAGTGTCGATGGTGATGTCGAACGTCTGGGAATCCTCGACGGTGATGACGCCGTCCTTGCCCACGACCTCCATGGCCTCGGCGATCTTCTCGCCGACCTCGGGGTCACCGGCAGAAATGGTACCGACAGAAGCAATCTGCTCCTTAGTCTCGACCGGCTTGGCCTGCTTCTTCATCTCGGCGACGGCGGCGTTGACGGCCTTGTCGATGCCGCGACGGATGGCCAGCGGGTTGGCGCCAGCGGCGACGTTGCGCAGGCCGTCGTTGACGATGGCCTGGGCGAGCAGGGTTGCGGTGGTGGTGCCGTCACCCACGGTGTCGTTGGTCTTGGTGGCGACCTCCTTCACCAGCTGGGCACCCATGTTCTCGATGTTGTCCTCGAGCTCGATCTCCTTAGCGACGGAAACGCCGTCGTTGGTGATGGTCGGGGCACCGAACGTGCGCTGCAGCGCAACGTAGCGGCCCTTGGGGCCCATGGTGACGGTAACGGCGTCGGCCAGGGTGTTGACGCCCTTGGCGAGCTTAGCGCGGGCATCGGTGTTGAACGTAATGTTCTTTGCCATAGTGGGTAATCCTCCAAAAGAAATGTGACTCGCGTCGCCACTTCCGAGTCCTATGCGGCGGGCGCGTTCAAAGACGAATCAGAGATTCTGACGAGACTAGGCCTCGACGACTGCGTAGATGTCGTCGGCGCGCATGAGCAGATACTTCTCGCCGTCGACCTTGACCTCGTTGCCACCGAACTTACCGTAGATGACAACGTCGCCAACCTTGACGTCCATGGGGATGCGCTCACCCTTGTCGTTGACCTTGCCGGCGCCCACGGCAACGATGGTGCCGCGCTGCGGCTTCTCCTGAGCATTGCTGGCGATGTACAGACCAGAGGCGGTCTTCTGCTCGGCCTCGTCGGGCTTGACCAGGACGCGATCTGCAAGCGGCTTCAAAGACGACATGCTTGTTTCCTCCTTTGTGGGCCGCGCGGTCATGCCGCGCGGGTTAACCCTTTTTGTTTGCGTACGCGTTGAATGGTACCCACGAATGGCGGGTTATACAACACGGAGTCAAAAAATCTTATTTTTTGGCACTTAGATTTTCTGAATGCCGGGGGATAACTTGTGCGCGGCGCCACACGGGAGCTGAGTCAACGTTATCGGGCCCGGCATTCAGAAAAGTCAGTGCAGCAAAATGGCGATGCGGATAGGGTTAGCGCTCGTAGATTAATTTACCTGCCAGGTAGGTGGCCTGGACCTTGGTGGCTTGCAGCTCTTGGGGGTCGATGGTGAGCGGGTTTTGGTCCAGGACTACCAGGTCGGCGTATTTGCCGGGCTCCAGGCTGCCGAGATTTTGCTCGTCGCCCGCCGCGTACGCGCTACCAAGCGTGTAGTTGCGCAGGGCCGTTGCCGCGTCGATACGCTCACTCGGTAACCAGCCGCCCTCGGGCCAGTGGCTGCGGGGGTCTTGGCGCGTGATGGCCGTGTAGAGCACGTTCATGCTGGTAACGGCTGTGATGGGGCTATCGGTGCCGAAGGCTTGGCGGATGCCGCGCTGCTTATAGGTCGCAAACGGCCACATGATGCGGCTGCGCTCCAAGCCCAGATCGCGCTCCGGACCACCCGGGTCGAGTGTGATATGGCAGGGCTGGCTCGAGGCAATGACGTTGAGTTTGCACAGACGATCGATGTCCTCGGGCAGCAGATTCTCCAAATGCTCAAGCGTATTATGGCCGTGCTGGGGCAAGCCGTAGAGCTCTGCCGCCTCCTTAAAGATATCGAGTGCGGCATGGATGGCGCCGTCGCCGATAACGTGGATGCGCACGGTGTGACCGCGTTCCGCGGCAGCGAGGACCAGCTTGCGCATACGCTCGGCAGGAACCGTCAGGCGACCCTGATCGCCCGGGAAGCGCGGGTTGGTATAGGGCTCAGTAAGATATGCGGTATGTTCGCTCGACACGCCGTCGAAGAACTGCTTAAAGCCCGGCGCTGAGAGCAGCGCATTGTTTGCGTAGCGGGTCTGAAGTTCCTCCAAGCGCGATTGGTCATCCAACAGCGTGGGAAACAGGTGGGCGCGAATACCCAACTTGCCGCTCGCCTGAAGCTTGTCGTAGACGTCGTCGCGGATAAAGTCGCAGCCCGGCATGGGCATGAGCGACATGTCGCAAATCGAGGTAATGCCCTGCTCGGCCATGCGTTTCATTTGGTCGGCATACGCGCTCGCGATGCGGTCCTCACCCAGCCACTCAAGACAGCGCGGCAGCAGCTGCATGGCCGCAGCCTCGTGAGCGATACCCGTGAGCTCGCCATTTGCATCCTTGTCGTAGCTGCCACCCGCCGGCGGCTCGCTGTCACGCGTCACGCCGAGCGCCTCGAGCGCGCGGCTGTTAAGCCACAGCGTATGCCCGTCGCCCGAGTACATAACACAGGGGCGATCGGGAAAAGCTGCATCGAGCGACGCCTTGGTAGGATGCTCGGGCGGGTCCCAACGGTAGTCGCGCCAACCCTGCGTTACAACCCAAGCGTCGTCGGGCAGGTTCTGAGAAAACTCGAGCGCGTGTTGCACCAGCGCCGCCTCGGACGTGCCCATATCCATGAGCATGTACGGCGATGAACCGACCGAGGTATGGACGAAGTGCAGATGAGCGTCATGGAAACCGGGGCAGACAAACTGCTCGCCATAGTCGATAACCGGCGTGGCGGCGGGAGCGGCGGCGATTACGTCATCGGGCGCACCGACCGCGACGATACGGTCGCCTGCGATGGCAATCGCCAGCTCGCGGGCGGTATCGATGCCGTCTTGCGCAGTAAAGACGTTCTTGGAGCGGATAATCCGATCGATATGTAGCATGGGCGCCCCCATCTCTGGCAGGAAATTCAACACCCCCGAGTGTACTCCCCCGCCCTTGCAACAAAACCCCAAGCGGCAAACGGCAACTTTACCAGCCCTAGCGGCAGGTGGCATACTGGAGAGAGCCTGTACGATTTTGCGATCAACCCAGCAAGGAGCAAATCGACCATGACGAAGACCAAGGCACAGCAGATTATGGCGGCAACCGAGGTTCGCGCGGCAGACGACGTCACCGCGGCCATCCGAGATATCGCCGCCGAGTTTGAGCCCTATATCATCAAGCAGCGCCGGCACTTCCATAAGCACCCGGAGCTGAGCCTTGCCGAGGAGCGCACGACCTCCGACATCGCTAACCAGCTCGACGCCATGAATATCCCCTACGAGCGTCCACTCAAGACCGGCTTGGTGGCAACGCTTCGCGGCACCGCGCCGGATGCCTACCGCGAGGACGGCACGCCGCGCCGCCGTATCCTGCTGCGCGCCGATATCGACGCCCTGCCCGTCACCGAGCAGACCGGCGAGGAGTTCGCCAGCGTCAATGAGGGTTGCATGCACGCCTGCGGCCACGACTGCCATATCGCCATGATGCTCGGCACGCTGCAAATCCTGCGCCACATGACCGATGACATCCACGGCGAGGTCCGCATCGTGTTCCAGCCCAGCGAGGAAAACGGCCAGGGTGCCAAGCTCATGATCGGCACCGGCGTGCTCGACGGCGTCGACGGCGTCTACGCCGCACATATCTGGAGCGAGGTCGACGCCGGCACCGTGAGCTGCGAACCCGGCCCGCGCATGGCCAATACCGACTGGTTCCGCATCGACGTCCGCGGTACCTCGTGCCATGGCGCCATGCCCCAGCGCGGCCACGACGCCGTTATGGTGGCGGCAGAGATCGTCAACGCCCTGCAGACCATCGTCTCGCGCGAGATTAGCCCCTACGAGCCCGCCGTCATCACCGTCGGCGAGCTGCATGGCGGCACCGCGCGCAACGTCATCGCCGGCACGGCCTACCTTGCCGGCACGGTGCGCACCTATGGCGACAAGACGCATGAGGAAATGCCCGAGCTCATGCGCCGCATCGTGGAGCACACCGCGGCAGCCCTGGGCGCCGAGGCCGAACTTACCGACTACACCATCGCCAACTACAAGGTCGAAAACGATGCCGCCTCGAGCGAGCGCTGCCGTCAGGCCGTGGTCAAGTGCCTAGGTGCAGCTGGCGAAGGCCATTATCGCGGCACACTTTCGGGCGAGGACTTCTCGGAGTATCTGCGCCGCGTGCCGGGCGTGCTCGCCTTTGTCGGCACGCGCAACCCCCAGATTGGCGCCACGTACGCCCAACATTCTTGCTTCTACAAGATTGACGAGTCGGTACTGGCCAAGGGTTCCATGGTAGCCGCCCAGTATGCCATCGACTTTTTGTCCGAGCCCACGCAAGAGGAGCTCGACGGCCCCACGATCGCCGCGGTTGCCGAGACCAACCCCGACTTGGCGGCCAAGCTGCGCTCTGCCAAGGCGACGGCCGCTGAGGCGCGCGACGCCATGCACGATGCTCGCACCGCCCGCCATGCCGCCATCAAGGGCATCCACGATGCGCGGGCTGCCGCTCGCCACGAGGAGAAGCGCGACGAATAGCCGTCACGCCCACCCATAACAACCTGGCTAGAGCAAAGCGGGGGCGAACGTTATCTCAACGTTCGCCCCCGCTTATGTGTCGACCGCTTTTCTAGCGCGTCCTCCGTCACGCCAGGTAAGAGTGAAGGATGGTGAGCCAGCGCGGGGATTCGAGGTGGATGATGTCGTCAGGGACTCCGGCGGGAGCATGGCCGCCAAAGAGCAGGCCGGCATCTGCCGGATTGATGAGGCGCACGATCCATACGGCGACGACCAGCACGCACAACACGGTGACCGCAATATCGATACCACGCTTTAGCTTGCTCGATGCCACCTCCTCGCGCACGAATGCGAGCACAAACGCAATCGGCACCACCCAAAACAGCGGATGGTAGGCAAAGGCCGCCGCAAAATCGAGGCGCAGCGCCGCCAGCCACGCCCTCGTCATGCCGCATCCCGGACAAGGAATGCCCGTCATCAATCGAAAAATGCAGCCGATGTCGAGCAGGTAGAGCGCGAGCCAGGCGACAAAGAGCGCCCCGATGCAAGAAAGGGCGCGGCGAAGGAGCTCCGCCGCGCCCTTATGTCCCTGAGTGTCACTCACGATGCTTTGATCGTTAGGCACGCGCGCCAAGACGGGTGTTGTAGACCGTTGCCAGAGCGTTGGTGTTCTTGATGATGATGTTCATGGCAAAGATAGGGCCAAGACCGCACAGCAGCACGCCGATGATCTGCCACATAAGAACGGTGGTGCCGTTCTCCTGGAACATCAGGCCGTAGCGAGGAGCGTTGGCCTGCAGGCGGTTGCCAATCTTGTAATACCAGTAGTACGCATAGAAACCGCAGGTCACAAACGACAGCAGGATGAATGCCGCCAGACCCGGTGTGGAATCGCCGTCATCCTGGCACATAATATTGATGTCGCGGGCCAAGCAATACAGGAAGTAGTACGAATAGATACCGCAGGTCACGATGGAAAGCAGCAGCCAGCCAATCAGGCTGCGGTCAGCCTTAACGGGGCCATAGCCCATCGGAGCGGATGCGGGCTGCTGGGCGTACTGACCGGCGTACTGCTGCTGGCCGGTGTACTGCTGCTGAGGCTGGGGTGCAGGCTGAATAGCCTGGGCCGGAGCGGGCTGGGGCTGAGGCGCGGGCTGCGGCGCCGGCTGCGGGGCCGGAGCGGCAGAAGCGGTACCAACGGCGGATCCGCAAACAGGGCAGAATTTGGCATCATCCGAAATGGGAGAACCACAAGTAGGACAGAACATAACCCTCTCCTTTTCCTAAGGCGCTAGACGCCTCTAAACCTTACACGTCTATGTTCTCAACAATAGCCGCGACGTTGTTGCGCAACATTGACCAATTTCCGAGAAATTTTGCTGCAACCGTTTTCCCAGGCATTTTCCTGCTTTCGCAGTAGAAAAAGGCACCCCGGGCTCAGTTGCCCAGGGCGCCTCGACCGACTATTCGGTTTGATTGTTTTCGGCAGCAGGATTATCGCCCGGCTCATCCGCCGGCGTGGCAACGGCATTCCAATCGGGCTCCGCAGGCGTCGCCTCGGGCGCCGGTGCAGGCGCGGGCGACGTTGCAGGTGCAGGTGCGGGTGCGGATGCAGCGCCAGCGGCCATGGGATTGAAGCCCGCAGGCGTAGGCTTCTTCTCGCCCGGAAGCACAAACGTCAGAACATCGTCGGTATCTTCATCGGACCACTCGCTGGCATGGCGTGCTGCCCAATAGCCAACGGCGCGATACTTGAGCATCTTGCCAAACACATTCAGGAACACCGTGACAAAGGCAACGATCATCAAGAACAGGATGAGCGTGATGCCACCGCCCTCGATGATTGCCGCGAGACCCGAAGGACGAGAATAGTAGTCATAGTAGCCATAGCTGCTAATGCCCAACGCGGCAACAAAGCTAAAGATGGCGGTGAAGATCCACGTGATGATGTTCGACACGATGCCCGTCAAAAACTCGGGGAGAATCGATGCGCAGAACAACTTACCCAGGTTGGCCTTATAGGACTTCCAAACCTTCTCAAGCGAAAAAGCGCTCTCGACGCGACCGACGACCGCAAAGTGCATCACAGCGGCATCGCCAAACATCTTAAACAGGATGCCCAGCACCAGCGAAACGATCATAGCAAAGACGAGCAGGCCCATCGACCCAACAAGCGCGGCCGTGAGGCCGCTCGACCCGTAGTAATAGTACGAACCGACGGCACCGATTACAGCGCTCTCGATCGCCGAAAGCGCCACGCCAATCACCGGGATAACGGCGACGAACTCGAGCACACCCGTAATGACAGACGAGAAAATGCCCAAGCCAAACGAGGTCGAGCGCAGCAGTGGGCGCTCCATGCCGTTATCGTTCTCAGACGACAAGTCGCGGCCCCATTCGATACCAAAGCCAGCGCCGCACACGCTTGCCACGTAAGCGAGCAAAAAGCCAATGGCCGCCGCAATGCCACCGATAACGGGGATAAACAGCACCAGCACCGACGCGACGCAAATCAACGCCGGTAAAAATGCAATCTGACATACGCGAACCAAGGCGCCAGGAACCTTGAGCATGTCGTTGAAGGCCTGAGCCATGCAACCCTTGGGCACGTTCATCACCGGCTGGGGCGCAACGAACGGCTGAGGCTGAGGTTGGGCAAACGGCTGGCCCTGGGGCTGAGGCTGCGGTTGGGGCTGGCCCTGCGGTTGGGGCTGAGGCTGGCCCTGCGGGGCAGAACCGGCAGCGGCATGGGGAGCCTCAGTATTAGGAGCACCGCACACGCCGCAGAACTTGTCGTTATCGCCCATAGGGGCACCACACTGCGAACAGAACATCGAAATCATCCCTTCGTATCTAGAGCGAATCACCTGGATCGCAAACGATGTCTTTGGCAACATTATCGCCTAATGTGGGGACAAATACTCCAAGATGACCGATTTGCAGCGTAGACGGCTTTATTCAATGATTCAAAGGGCGCATCCGCGCTAGTTCGTGCCGCGGAAGCCCTTGCCCACGATCTCGGAACTGTCGACGATCGTGATAAACGCGCCCGGATCGATATCGCGGACATAGCGGCGCAGCTGCACGGCCTCGCGACGGCTCAGCACGCTCATGATCACCGTCACGCACTTGCCCGAGAAGGCACCGTAGCCGCGGCTGATAGTTGCCGTACGGTTGAGATGCTTGACGATAAACTCCTCGACTTTGCGCGGCTCGGAGCAAATGACAGTACAAACCTTGCGCAAGTGAATGCTCTCGATGGCCTTGTCGACCACAAGCGTCTTGGCAAACAGGCCAAGCACGCAATACAGACCGACACGCGGGCCATACAAAAAGGCCGCGATGGTCACGATGCCGATATCGACCAACAGCAGTGCGCGACCAATCTCGAGCGTGGTACGGCGTTTGAGGATCATGGCAAGGATGTCCGTGCCGCCCGTCGAGGCGCCGATATCAAAGACGATGGCGCTGCCGAGCGCCGGCAGAATCACGGCAAAGCACAGGTCGAGCCACATATCGCCCGTCATCGAGACATCGGTCGGAATAAAGAGCTCAAACAGCGAGACATAGGCGGACAGCGCAAACGAGGCGAAGACGCTCCACAGGATTGCCTTGCGCTCCAAAAAGATAAAGCCCAAGACGACGAGAACCGCGTTGATAATCCACATAAAGACGCCGACGGGCAGGGTCGGGAACAGCGTGGACAGAATAACCGACACGCCCGAGGTGCCGCCAAAAGCAAAGTGATTAGGGGTTTTAAACGCAACGATAGCAAAGGCCGTAAGAATCAGGCCCAGATTGAGCTCGGCAAAAAAGCGCGGGAAACCTGGCTCCTGGCTGCGCTTTTGGCCGGCACGCTCGCCGCGCTCGATATCGGTGCGATCGACCACGCGCTCCATCGGCACCACGGGAGGACGATGTACCTCCTCGGCAGCTCGCGATGCCGCCTCTGCCGCGGCAGCCTCAATCGCCCATGCCTGGCTTTCTGTTTCGTGCTCGTCAGCCATTACGGCAACCCCTCGTTAACAATTTGGAAACAATGCGCCCATTAGGGTAACGCGGAACGCGACGATTGCAACCCCTAGTTAGACGAGCGGTATGCCTACATCGGGGGCATACAAATAACGGCCGGCCGCACATACATCCGTGCGACCGGCCGTTTGACGTTTTCGCAGATAAAACCTGCCAAAATAAACATCCCTTTTTGGTAGGTTACTCGTGCTGGTTGGTGCGGTGCTCGTACTCCTCGGGGGTGATGACATCCTCGATGCGCAGGTTGACGCCTGCCACCTCAAGGCCGGTCATCGCAGCCAGACGCTCGGTCACGCGCGCCTTAACGTCGTCGAAAATCGCGGGCGCGTAGGCGCCGTACTCGATAATGACGGAAATGTTGACGACCACACGGTTGTCATCGGTGACCTCGACCGTCACGCCCTTGGTCAGATTCTCGGCACCGAACTGCTCCTGCACAAAGTGCATGAGGTTGCCCTTCATGCCCAGGACGTGCGGTACCTCGCGGGTGGCCATGGCGACGATCTTCTCGATCACACCGTTGGAATAGGTCAGCGAATCCTCGGACTCGTCCGCTTCCTCATCATCCTCGTCCGCATCGTCGGCGGGTTCGGCTTCGACGAGCGCCTCGTCCTCGAGCGTTACGTCCTCGGCCTCGGCGGCGACGGTCTCGTCCGCCTCGAGCTCGGTATCGGCCACATCGACCTTCGTGTTAAAAGCCATGGTTCCTCCTTATGCCCACCGCACACGCGGCGGTCGAATACATGCTAGCGGCCGCTAAACAGACGGCCGAAGAAGTTGACGATCCCGTTCTCGCCGTCGCGGATCTGGCCAATCACGGCGCCGATCAGCACAAAGAAAGCGATGACGAGCGTATCCCACAGGCCGAGCGTGAGCACCAGCACGGCGAGCACAAAACCAGCGACGGCTCCAAGCGTGGTGTTGGGATGACGGACGGCGTAGCTCCAGATGGCTGCCCCCGTACCCTTGATGAGACCCATGGCCTCATCAAAATCATCGGCAACCACGTCATGCGACTCGGTACCCTCCACCTTGGGATCGACGGCCTCGCCTGCCGGCACGGCGCTCTGATCGATAGTCAGACGCGGGGTGCGGACGGTCTTGTCTTGATTGGTATCACTCACCGGAAACCTCCACGGTCTGGACGGTAGTCTTGGACGGCAAAAAACGAACGCGTGCGATCGTGCCCGGCGTGCCGAGCATGGTGTCGCAGGCCTCCTCGATACGTTGCTGCATCGCGGCTGCAAGGGAGGCCACATCCCGGTCGTCGAGCGCGATGGCGTCGACCTTAAAACGGACGCGCGATTCGTCGGAGCCCTGCACGCGTGCCTCGACATGCTCGACCATCACTCGGTCGTCGCGCTCTGCCGCGGTGCGAGCACACGAGGAGAGAGCAGCGAGCGTGACCTCGATATTGCGCTCCCCCGCCGGATGCATGCAGGACGGCTCGCGACGAGCAAACATCAGGCGGAAGAAACCCACGAGCACGCCGAGCGCCACGACACCGCCGCACGCCGTAACAACGATGCGAGGCATAGGGTCGCGCATCAGCAGCATAAAGCGATAGGTATATGGTCCCCAAAACTGGCAGACCAACGTTCCCAGCGCCACGACGGCGGCGGCAAGATACACGATCGCCAGGGCTCGTTTGAGCACGCGCATGCAGCGCTCCCTTCAAATCTCGATCCACAGAATGCAAAACGATTCGCATCATTATAAAAGAGCCGGGTCCGGTGCCTCATTGCACGCGGATCCGGCTCATCTATTCCACGAGGCTTGCATGCTCGCTTCATTATGCCCAGATATGCACGGCTCAATCCGTGCGGGCGCTACTCCTCCTCGAGGGCAGCGATGACCTCGTCGGTCATGTCCATGGTGCTGTAGACGTCCTGGACGTCGTCGAGCTCCTCAAGACGGTCGATGAGGCGCTGAACCTTCTTGGCGTCGGCGCCGGAGACCTCGGTCGGGGTGGTCGGGACCATGGTGGTCTCGGAGCCCTTGACCTGGACGCCCTGCTCCTCGAGCGCCTTGGAGACAGCCATGACCTCGTTGGCAGTAGTCCAGACGATCCACTCCTCGCCGGCGTCCTCGTAGTCCTCGCCACCGGCCTCGGCGATGGCCATCATGAACTCATCCTCGTCACCGGCAGCACCGTTGGCGATCATGGTCTCCTTCTTGGCGTTCTCGTCCAGGATCTCCTTGGCGACGACGATCTGGCCCTTGCGCTCAAACTGGAAGGCAACGGAGCCGGAGGTGCCCAGGTTGCCACCAGCGTGGGAGAAGGCGGAACGGACATCAGCGGCGGTACGGTTGCGGTTGTCGGTCAGGCAGTCGACGTAGACGGCGACACCGGCGGGACCGTAGCCCTCGTACACGATGTTCTCGTAGACGGCGGCGTCGGCACCCGAACCAAAGGCCTTATCGATAGCGGACTTGATCTTGTCCTTAGGCATGGACTGAGCCTTAGCCTTGGCGACGGCAGCGGCGAGGCTGGCGTTGTTCTCGGGCAGCGGATCGCCACCGAGACGGGCAGCAACGGTGATGTTGCGGCTGAGCTTGGAGAAGAGGGCGGAACGCTTGGCGTCCTGCGCGCCCTTACGATGCTTGGTTGTGGCCCACTTAGAGTGTCCGGACATACGTGTCTCCTATCGGTTTCGACCTAAAGCCCAGCGTGAATGCTCGGGCAATATAAACAAACGTCGTTATGATATACCTACCGGCCTGCAAGATAAACCCCAAAATGAAGGCGTCGTGATGATGCAGCCCCTTGGGGCAAGGAGATCAGGCTTGTTTGCGCCAATGTGGTGCAGATTAAGCTGACCCCAATGCACCAAGTTAGGACCAGAGGAGGTCGCTGCGGGTGATGGTGGCGCCGATGGCAAAGGGCATGCAGGCGATGACCGGATACAGGTAGCGCATGTAGGTCGAGCCGTTGCAGGGGCCGATCAGGCACACGGCGAGCACACCCAGTAGCGGTATCCAGATGGCCAGCGCGCGCCACGAATGGCGGCGCAACAGGTAGACCACCACGACGATCATGATCCACACGTAGGTGGCCGAGCTCATGGTGAGCGAGATAAACGGGACGCGCTGCACCGCCACGCGATATAGGTTAATCAGGTGGTCGCACCAGCGCACGACCTTGCTATCGACCGGATGGAAGTCAAAGTACTTGAGGTTATCGGGCTTCGCCATGATCTCGGCACTGCGCGCCGTGCTATAGACCCATGCGTCGCGAGCGCTCGGATAAAAATACCCATAGTAGTTATTGATGAGCGCCGAGATATAGCACCCGGGGTCCTTTTTGAACATCTGGGCCCACACCTCAAAATAGGCCTTGATGTCCTCCTGCGAGGCGTACTCGTTAAAGCAATTTTTGACGGCGTCGGACTTGTCGGGGTTGTAGCGGCGGCCCAGGTTCTCGTACTTGAGCACCCGGTCGATCACGGCACGCTCCTCGTCGGTCACCAGGTCGTCGCAGGGCGCCTCCACGATCGTGCCGTCCTCCTTAACCGTAGGATTCACGCCCGAGTTAAGACCGTCGTGCTTTTGCACAAAACGCGCCGTCTGCTGGAACGGAATCGAAAGCACCTCGCGCTTGGAGCCGGGCGTGATGTCGTGCGCCGGCATAAAGACCTTGGTGAAGTACACATTAGAGGCAAGGCAAAGTGCCAGTACCGCAAGGATGCCAACCCAGCGCAAGTGCGGCATGCAAAGCGCGGGCGCAGCACTATCCTGCTTAGCTGCACGGCGAGCCGCATGCGCATCCCAGGCGCAAAACGCCGCCGCGATCACGCACGCCGCCAGCGGAAACACCAAGCCGCCGTTACGCAAAAACGTGGAACCCAAAGCACCCAAAACGAGCAGTAACCAGTCGTGGCGCGCAAAAAGAACGGGCCTGGGCTCGCCCACGCGCTCGGCATTCGCATCACGACGGGGAAGGCCGCAGGCAACGAGTTTGACGGTCTGCACGAGCAAAACCAAAAATGCATCGGCAAAGAGCACGTCTTTGGTAAGCAGTGCCGCATAGTTAGAGAACATCGGCATAAGCACAAAGAACAGCAGCGCCACGCCACGAACGGGCATGCTGACGCCAAACTTTCGTAGCGACGAGATGGAATAGGCCATGCAGGCGGCCGTGATGACAAATTGGGCACAGGTGTAGATGGCAAGCCCCGCATTGGCACTGTTAAAGACCGAAAGCCCCAGCTGCACGCACGAGCCGATGATAGCCGTGTGCACAACCGGATGATGCCCGTTGAGCAGGACATTGGGGTTGAGCAGGCGCAGGTAGTCGCTCGTACCGTTGGGATAGTTAAACCACTGGCGAATCTGCGCGCCCGTGTCTCCCATAAAAAGGCCGGGCGGCGAGGCAATGAGCGTAGGCGCCCAGGCAATCATGAGCACCAGAAAGGGCCCGGCGAAGGGATGCCTTGAGAGCACGGCGTGGGCCACGCGCCATACGCGGCCAAAGCGCGCCTCCGAAAACGGAATGCGGCGCGTGCTCAGCCAATCCAGGCACTCAAACGCAAGGTAGAAGGCGACGACCGCCAAGAGCATCCAGCCCGCGCCGCCGATCCAGGCGCAGATGATGCGCGCCTTGTCGCCAAGGACAAGCTCGGCGGAATCGATAAGATCGTAGCTGCGGCCGAACACCATGCAGACGGCAAAGAGCAGCGACGGCAGAATCACCGATGGGCGCCAAGCGTCGCCGCGGCCAAAGAACACGTAGCGAAAGGGCAACGTGAGTAGGCAGGCCAGCGCGAGCAGCATGACCGCGTCGGTGTGACCGGCAAACGACAGGAGCACCTCGTAGCACACGTAAAGCATGCCCGAGGCCTTTGGATCGATCGCCAGGACTGCATTGCTCGACACCGGGGCGGGATCGATGGAAAACGCCGTGGTCGCCAGCAGGGCGAGCAAAAAGGCGATGAGCGTCTGCTTGGCGGGATAGCGCTTAAACCAAACAATGCGAGCGGCGTCGCGCGCAGCTGTTGTGGAGAGGTCGGAATCCTTCACAGTCCAAAAAGCCTTTCTAGAAACCTATCAAACTCGGCAAAACCACCACGAAGGTGCCTGTCCCCTTTGTGGTGGTTTTGGTGGTTAGGCGTCCAGGTAGACGCGCTGGGGCTGGTTGCGGCGACGGGCGAAGATGATGAGCGCCAGGCCCGCGATTACGAGCGGCAGGCTCAGCAGCTGACCCATGGTGATGACGCCGCCCAGCAGATAGCCCAGCTGCGCATCGGGCACGCGCACAAACTCAATCAAAAAGCGAACGATGCCGTAGCCCATCACAAAGACGCCCATAAACGTACCCTGGGGCAGCAGCGGTTTTTTGCGGCTGAGCACCTGCAGGATACAAAAGAGCACAATGCCCTCAAGAAACGCCTCGTAGAGCTGGGAGGGATGGCGCGGCATATCGCCCGCGGTGCCGCCAAAGACCACACCCCAGGGCAGATCGGTCGGCTTGCCCCACAGCTCACCGTTCACGAAGTTGGCGCAACGTCCCAGGCACAGCGCCAGCGGAGCACCGATAACGGCAAGGTCGGCGATGGTCCAGGCGTCGAGCTTATACATGCGGCACACGATGATGCCGCCCAAGATACCGCCGACCAGGCCACCGTGGAAGCTCATGCCTCCCTCGTTGGTGGCAAAGATCTCGAGCGGGTGGGCCCAATAGTAGCCATCACCGTAAAAGACGACGTAGAACAGGCGTGCGCCGATAATAAGGCCAAAGACCGCGCCGACCACGACGCTCGTCAGGTCATCGATCGTGATGTTGAAGCCCCAGCGGCGCTGCGTGCGATACATGACGACCGCCGTAAGCAGGGCGCCGACCACATAGGCCAGACCGTACCAGTAGATCGTGATGGGGCCCGCCGAGATCGCGACGGGGTCAAGCATATGGTAGAGGTCGTTGAGCATATCGATCCCCTGCTCCCTACAT
Source organism: uncultured Collinsella sp. (assembly GCA_934630385.1). Lineage (GTDB taxonomy): Bacteria > Actinomycetota > Coriobacteriia > Coriobacteriales > Coriobacteriaceae > Collinsella. The sequence goes on along the minus strand of CAKTWE010000015.1, from coordinate 16,612 downwards.
ACAAATGCGGCCGCGGGCCTTGCGCTCGCAGCCGCATATCTGGGCGTGACGTCTGTGCGGAGCATGTCGTCCGCAGCTTTCGCATCTTAGAACGGCGCGTACTCGTCGTACAGGTCGTCGGTCTCGCCGGAAGCATTGACCTGCTCGACGCGGGTGACGCCGGGCACGTGCTCCTTCAGGATGCGCTCGATACCCATAGACAGGGTCAGCGAGCTCATGGGGCAGCCGGCGCAGGCGCCCTGCAGTTCCAACTTGACGACACCCTCGTCGTCGACGCCCACATACTCCATATCGCCGCCGTCGGCCTGCAGGTTGGGGCGAATCTCTTCAAGAACCTTCTTAAGCAGCTCTTCGTTAACAGCCACAGGGGCTCCTTTCTCACAATAACGCGGGCACGCCCGCGGACAGAAGCTATGTTACTACAGCCATGTACCCGCTCACGAGCCGTCCATGCGCGCAGACGCGACTTTCACGAGTAGTCAATTTGGGACGGGGCTCTTTGAGCTGCGTTCGTCGTCAGACAGCGACAACGCATATTAGTGCCGAGCCTGTCCCCCGGTACCAATCTGGACATCGACGATAACCTGGCGGTAGCTGATGCCGCAGGAGTCGAGAATACGGCGACTGATACGGCCGTCATCGGTGTCGGCATACTTATTGTCCAGGTAGACGACCTCGCCCACGCCCACCTGCGCCAGGATCTTGGCGCAGTCGTGGCACGGGAACAGCGTGACATAGACCGTGGAACCCTCAAGGTCTTTGAGCGAGCCGCGGTAGTTGAGCACGGCGTTGGCCTCGGCATGCACCACGTAGTTGTGCTTATCCTGCAATGGGTCGTCGCTCGTGCCCCACGGGAAAAAGTCGTCGTTGAGCGCCGAGGGCGTACCGTTGTAGCCCACCGAAAGGATGCGGTGGTTGGTGTTGGCGATGCACGCGCCCACCTGCGTGTTGGGGTCCTTACTGCGGCGCTGCGCGGCGATGGCCACGCTCATAAAGAACTCATCCCAGCTAATAACGTCGCGGCGCTTGCCCGACGCAGTTTGATGAAGATCGTCCGACATGGCAGACACCTCCGTAATCGCAACAGTTTGACCCATTGTAGCAGGTGGAAGGTGGAGGCGTTTGTCCCACCGGCGCCCTCACTTTTACACGCGGCGGGGCTTTTGATTGATGTGGTAGAGCTCGGCCAGGCCGCGAAGCGTCAACGCGTCATCGACCGTCAGGCTATGACCGACAAGGGCCGCAAGCGCCTCGGCATCGTCGCCGGTAATGACGATGGGCACATCGCCCTCCCCCGCGGCCTTGGTCGCGCGCATCTCGGCGAGCACCATGTCGAGCATGCCGTCGATGCGGGCCACCTCGCCCAGAACCACGCCCGAGCGCATGGCCTCACGCGTGTTGCGGCCGATGACGTGCGTCGGCGCCGAGGGCTCAACCTGAGGCAGGCGCGCCGCAGCGGCCGAGAGCGAACGGGCGCCGAGCGCCAGCCCCGGCGCGATAACGCCGCCGACAAAGGTGCCGCGCGCGTCGATGACCTCGATATTGGTCGTGGTGCCCAGGTCGATCACAATGCACGGCGAGCCGTAAACGGCGCGGGCAGCCACGGCGTCGGCGATGCGATCGGGACCGATCTCGGCCGGGTCATCGTAGTGCACGGGTATGCCGGTCTTGAGGCCCGGCCCCACGGCGAGCACGCGCCCCGTGCAGGTACGGGAGAGTGCTGCCTTCCACGGGCGCTCGAGCGCCGGGACCACACAGCTCAGCACGGCCGCGGCAGGTATGAGCACCCCGGGCACACCCGCATCGGCGGCGAGCGCGCCCATGACCTGCACAAGTCGCATGCGCGCTTCGTCGGCCGTAATACGGGCCGGCGTCGTGATCTCGCACGTCGCGAGCGGGCGCTCCTGCGCCGCGGCCGAATCCTCGGCAAACAGGCCAAAGCGAATGAACGTGTTGCCCACGTCGACCGTCAATATATATGCGTACCCATTAAGCATCGTCGGCACTCCTTTCGTCTGTCCAGCAGTATATCGCCTACCTAAACCAGTCATCCCAAAATGACTAGCTTGCGGCTATACTGGTGCGCGGTCGCGCGCGAGCTCACGCGGCGGCCCTTGGTAACCCGACTTCCCGCGCCGTATCCGTAGCGGCGCTCCCGGGGGAAGCGGATATACGCAAAGGAGTTCTATATGAGCAATCCCTCGAACCGTGCCTCGATGCGCGGGCAACTCACGCTGCGCGGCGTCGTCATCGGCGTCCTTGGCTGCGTGACCATCACGGCAAGCTCGGCCTATACCGCCCTCAAGATGGGCGCCCTCCCCTGGCCGATCATTTTCGCTGCCGTCATTTCGCTGTTCTTCCTGAAGCTCATGGGCAATGCCAGTCTCAACGAGGCCAACGTCACCCACACCATCATGTCCGCAGGCGCCATGGTCGCCGGCGGCCTGGCGTTTACCATCCCGGGCGCCTGGATGCTGGGCTATGCCGACCAGATCAGCTGGCTCGACATGTTTATCGTGGCACTCGCCGGCACCATCTTGGGCCTTCTGGCGACAGCGCTCATCCACCGTCACTTTATCGTGGACGCCGCGCTGGAGTTCCCCACCGGCAACGCCGCGGCTCAGACCCTGCGCGCCACCGAGGCAGGCGGCAAGACCGGCAAGCAGCTCTTTGGCTCCATGGCCATCGCAGGCATCTACAGCGTGCTTCGCGACGCTCTGGGCGTGGTGCCCAGCATGCTGTGCACGCTCAATATCCCCGGCGTGACCTTTGCCATCTACAACTCGCCCATGTTGCTGTCCATCGGCTTTTTGGTGGGCTTCGCCCCCGTCGCCTTCTGGTTTGCCGGCGCGCTACTGGGCAATTTTGGCATCATTGTCGGCGGCACCGCTACCGGTCTGTTTGACGTTATGACCGCACAAGGCATTGTTAAGTCCCTGGGTATGGGCCTTATGATGGGCTTTGGCGTCGCTGTCGTCCTCAAGGACATCCTGCCGCAGGTCGCCGGTATCGTCCGCGGCCTCGCCGCCGACAGCTCCACCGACACCGACGAGCAGTCGCTCATCTCGGGCTCCCTTAAGCTCGACGCCGGTATCATCGGCCTGGGCGCTGCCGCCATCGCCGTGATCGTTGCCATCGTACTCGGTCTTGGCCCCGTTCCTGCCGTCATCGTCACGCTGTTCACCTTTGTCACCACCATCATGAGCGCGCAGAGCTGCGGTCAGACGGGCATCGACCCCATGGAGATCTTTGGCCTCATCGTCATGCTCATCGTTGCCGCCTTCGCGCAGCTCGCTCAGGTCAAGCTGTTCTTTATCGCCGGCATCGTGGCCGTAGCGTGCGGCCTTGCGGGCGACGTCATGAACGACTTTAAGGCCGGCGCCGTGCTGGGCACCAACCCGCGCGCACAGTGGGTCGGCCAGGCCATCGGCGGCATCGTGGGCGCCCTGGTCGCTGCCGCCGTCATGGTCGCGCTCGTCACCGCCTATGGTCCGGACGCCTTTGGTCCCGACAAGAGTTTCGTTGCCGCACAGGCAAGTGTGGTCGCCACCATGGTCTCGGGCATCCCGAGCGTGCCGTGGTTCGCGGGCGGCTTTATCGCCGGTATCGTCATGTACTGGCTCGGCATTCCGGCCATGATGATCGGCCTGGGCGTGTACCTGCCATTCTACATGTCACTCACGGCATTCCTGGGCTCCTGCGTCAAGCTCGCCTACGACAAGTGGGCCGCTCACCGCGACGCCGAGGCCGGTCTTTCGGACGAGGAGAAGGCCACCAAGGACGCCGCCTTCCAGGAGCAGGGCCTGGTCGTCGCCAGCGGCCTGCTCGGCGGCGAGTCCATCGTCGGCGTTATCCTGGCGTTTGTCTCCGTTGGCTTGAGCCTGCTGGGCTAAGCTGGGCGGCTGTTCGCTCGCAGCCAGGCAACAGCCCGGTCGCAATCATATTGCCTACGGCTTGCCCGGTCGGTAGCTTTTGTGGCTACCGGCCGGGCTTTTTGATGCCAATACAAAGAAAGGCCGGCGCGCTGCGTATCACAGCACGCCGGCCTTATCGGTTGAGCCATCGAATCAGTCTCGCAATAAACCGCAGCTCATGCGAGACCAGTACTCAAAATGCTACATCTGCTTGCGACGACGATCGCTCAGCGTCACGCCCGCAGCCACGAGCGTAATGCCGCCGATGACAAAAACCTCGCCCGCAAGCGCGGAGGTGTCGCCCGTCTGGGCGAGCGCACCATCCGCGGCCTGCTTCTTGGCAGCGGGGGCCTTTGCGGCGGCCTGCGCAACCTGGGGCTTGGCCTGCGGCTCGGCCTTGGGATGATACTTGTCGTACTCGGCCTGTGCGGCTGCCAGGGCGTCCTTGGCGTCGTTAAGCTCTGCAAGCGCGGCGGCATAGGCGTCGTTGGCATCGGACAGCTTGGCGTCAGCGTCGCTCAGGGCAGCCTTGAGACCAGCGGCGGCGTCGACGGCAGCCTTGTAGCGAGCATAGGCAGCATCGAGCTTGGGCAGCTGATTTTGTGCCGTCCAGCCCGCGTTGAATACCGTTACGCCAGCGGCAAGGGAAGCCTCGTGGTCGACATGATCAAGATCGGCCTGAAGGGCCTGATCAGCAGCAAGCTCGGTCTGGGCATCGGCGATGGCCTTTTTGGCGTCCTCGACTGCCTGGTTGGCAGCATCGAGCTGATTCTTGGCAGTGTTCACGCTGGCATCGGCGGTACGATAGGCGACCTCGGCGTCGTCGAGCGCCTTCTGAGCAGCGGCGTAGGGCTCGAAGGCCTTGTTTGCGGTGGCCAGAGCCGCCTTAGCAGACTTGACCTCCTGCTGTGCGGCGGCAAGCGCCTGCTCCTTGTTGGTGACCTCCTGCTGCGCGTTCGAGAGGGCCGTTGCCGCGGCAGTCGCTGCGGCCTCGGCATCGTTAACGCCAGCCTGGGCAGTGACGTCGGCCGCCTTTGCCTTGCCATACGCCTCGTTAGCCTGATCGGACTCTGTCCTAGCGGCATCGAGCTTGGCGGTAAGGTCCTTGACCGAAGCGGTAGCGTCGTCATACGCCTTTTTGGCCTTTTCGGACTTTGCCTTGGCGGCGTCGTAGCCGCTCTGAGCATTCAGTTTACGAGTCGAAGCCTTAGAGGCGTTCGTCTGGCATTCGGTAAGCTTGGAGTTGGCGTCGGCAAGCGTAGCCTGCGCAGTGGCAGCCACGGCCTTAGCAGTATTGAGGTTCTGCTGGAGAGCGTCGATGTCAATACCAGAAGCATCGAGTTTGCTCTTAGCGGCGTCGTAGGTGCCCTTGGCGGTTGTGGTGGCAGCCCGTGCATTCTCATACTCGCCCTTGGCGGTATTCATCGCATTATCAGCCGCCTTATAGTCCTCGTATGCACTGCTGGATTCATTCACCTTAACCCAATAAGTATCCCTCTTTGCTCCAAAGTCCTTCTGAGCTTTTGTAAGCTTGCTTTCAAGTTGCGCCAGCTGATTCTTTTGCTCTTGCGTTACATCGGCACCATATGCAGAGTCGATATAATCGTTCACGAGTTTCTTGAAATCCGCGACGGAGAAATCGCAGTCGGACGAGTCAAAGGAAAAATCGTTGATCACGCAGGCGCCGACGTTGTCTCCCTTTCCATTGCCAACACCAAATCCCATCGCAACATAATCCGGATGGATAATATTCAAGTAATGGCCAACCTGACTATAAAAACTGGGGTCGCTCATATACAGCAAGTACGCATGCGTTTTGTACTGCTCATACGACGGGTCCGACGCAACCTTTTCGTCCCAAACCCGCTTCTCTTCTGTGTACCAGCCGGTATAGGGGTCGCCAAGCGTGTCAATCGTCTCTCCACCCGTATAGGCATAGTCCAGTGTCGACGATAAATTCTCCGCATTTGAATAGTGCTGGGCGTGAAGACCTGTGTGCGCTGAGTAGTTTACCTGCAGCACTGCCGCCGCCGTCTGCTTCAGGCTCACAGATAGCTCGCCAAGCCCGTTGGCTTTCCTAATATTGTTCAACGTATCCATATACGTCAGCGCATTCTTTAGTTGTTCGAATGAAAATGAAGACGTATTGTGCGTTCCATCATTGTCGACATATTGATCAAACCAATCAGCCTTGTTGATGCCGGCGGCGGCGTTACCGCTCAGCCAAACCGATGCAATGCGCGCATTTGCGCGCTGCGCATCGGTATAGGACGAGTCATTCGCGATGGAGTCCATTAAACCAATCACGCCCTGCTTGGCTTTTTCCTGGTCGACCGTCATGGTCGATTTCAATGCATCAATCTGTCCTTCGAGATCGCCAAGCAGCTGATTAGCCTCGCCGAGTTCCTTCTCGGCCACATCCTCCGCCTCGTATGCCGCCTTGCATTCAGTGTATTTGTCGTCCCTATCCTTTACGGCCTGATCGTAGGCAGCTTTCTTGTCCGCCTCGGTCTGCTGGGCCTGCTCGTAAGCAGCCTTGGCGGTGTTGTATTCGCTGGTCAGATCACCGAGTTTGCCGTTGGCTTCGTCGAATGCAGTCTGCGCAGACGACACGGCAGCGTTGGCGGCACTGGCCTTCTCCTGCGCAACAGTGGCAGCAGCCTGGGCTGTCTGCAGGTTCGTCTGAGCGGTCGTATCGGCAGTCGTCGCAGCATCGAGTTCCGTTTGCGCGGCCTTGAGCTCACCAGCGGCGGCGACCTTGGCGGCCTCAAGCGCACTCAGGTCGACACCCGTACCCGAGACGGCAGCATCGAGCGCTTTCTGGGCGTCGTTCAGCTTATCCTGGGCATTGTCGCGCGCGGTGGTCGCAGCGGCAAGGGTAGTGGCAGTCTCCTTCTTCTTGGCCTGGGCAGTCGTCAGAGCAGACTCGGCATCGCTCTTTGCCTGCTCAGCATTGGCGGCGGCGGTCCTAGCGGCATCGAGCTCACCCTCGGCCGTCTTCACATCGGCATTCGCTGCATCGAGCTTGGCCTGCGCGTCCTCGACGGCCTTCTTGGCGGCCTCGTACTTATCCATATCCATAGCCTTGAGCTTGGCCCGGGCGTCATCGAGAGCTTTCTTGGCTTCGTCGCGCTTTGCCTCGGCGTCCTTGAGCGCCTGGGTCTTACCCTTGACACTCTTGTTGGCCTGATCGAGCTGATCGTTCAGGTCGCCCAGCTTCTTCTGCTGCTGCTCGGCCTTGTCGACGGCCGCCTTAAGCTCGTCGATCTTCTCCTGAAGCGCAGCGACTTCTGCCGCATTCTGCTCGGCGCCGTTATCGGTCACGGCCTGCGAAGCCTGGTCTTTTTGCTGCTGAGCCTGCTTCTGCGCCTGGCCCGCAGCGTCGGCCTTCTTCTGAGCCGCATCGTAGGCCGCCTTGGCAGCTTCGAACTGCTTTGCCGATTCCTCGGCCAGCTGCGCCGCTGTCTTCGCGACTGCCTGGTTGCCAGCAACGACGGTGCTCTCGATGGGGCTTTCGCCCTTTGCGGCATCGGTGCTGTCACCGGCCGGCGCGGCAATTGCCGCCAGCGGCGACATGAGCGGCTGGGCGATAAGGCCTGCCGTCAAAACGGTTGCGACGGCGCGGTTGGCGACACCCCTTACGTTGACGGTCTTGGCTGGAGACGAAAGATGCTTTGGACTGTACTTTGCCATGTTGTGCTCCCTTCGACACAACGCTATCTGCGTTACCGCGAGTCTAGGGCCGCATTTCCCGGTCTTTGTTGCGCAACAATGCGGCAACGCGGGCAAGTCGGTTGTTCAACAGCGTTCGACACAGTTCCGTCACATATGCAGTTGAGATTGATTCATTTTGCGAGGCGTTGCTAAATGCAGGCAAAGCCGTCTGGACGCCCCATCCCGCGTCCCGGAATCCGTTCCACTTGCCACGGTGTAGAGTAATAGCAGCAAGCGCAACGCGGCCCGTGTTAGAACGAGGTGGACATGGAGCTCGACAAACAACAGATCAAGCGACTGCGCGAGCGCCATCATCGGCGCCACGGCATCCGCCCTGCCCATAGCGAGGCGGCTGAGCAGGCAAGTCGCTTTTTGAAGCAGGCATTCAACATTCGCGAGGGTCGTGCGCCCTACCACGTGATCCGCAAGCGCTTTGTAAACGGAGCACGCCTGACTGGCTCGCACTTATGCATCCTGATCATCGCCATGCTCATCGCGAGCATCGGCCTCGATATCGACTCGGACATTGCCATCGTCGGCGCCATGCTCATCTGCCCGCTCATGGGCTCGGTCCTTGCCATGGCATATGGCATCGCCACGCTCGACCGCGAGATTACCGTCGAAGCCATTGCCGGCCTCGCGCTGCAGATGGCTTTCTGCCTGATCACGTCCACGTTGTACTTTAAGCTCTCGCCGCTCGGCACCACCACGGCCGCCATCATCGATAACTCGACGCCCACCATCTGGGACCTTGCCGTCGCGCTCGCGGGCGGCTTTGCCGGAGGCCTGGGCAACTCACGCGACCAGGAGCCCGCGACGCTCATCGCCGGCGTGGCCGTGGCGACCGCGCTCATGCCGCCCCTGTGCGCGGCGGGCTACGGCATCGCCATCGCGAGCGGGTCGCTGTTCCTCTCGGCGCTTTACGAGTTTGGCATCAACGTGGTCTTTATCGCACTCGCAGCCGAAGCCGTACTACTTCTATTGCGTGTGCCGCTCAAGCGCGACCTCAACGGCGACGGCATTGTGACCGCCGAAGAAGATGCCGAGGTCGACGAGCTATCGCGCAAGGTGCGCCGTCGCATCATCGTGGGTACGGTGATCTTTGCCATCCCCTGCATCGTTATGACCGCGGGGGCCATTGGCTCGGCGCAGGCCGGCGTGCAGGACGGCTACGGCGTCACCGAAACCACGCGCGAACTTGCCGCGGTGCTGCCGGGCTTTAAGGATTACACCGTCGCCGTCGAGACCTCGGCCACCGAGGGCGACGAGGAGGGCATCGTCGAGCGCGAGATTGTCGCCCATGTGACGACAAGCGAGGCGCTTGGGGCACACGACCGTCACGTCGCCCGCAAGCTCATCGACCTCAATGTGCCCGAGCTCGATCGCGTGGAGTTCGATGTGAAGTAACGTGATGTAGGGCGCAGTTCACGACTGCGCCCCGCTCGCTGTTTTATTGCCGTGAATCAACTGTCCACATCGACATCGCCAGACTCCACCATAAACGCCGGATCGGTGCTCACCAGATAAAAACGGGTCACCTTGGTATCTCTAAATAGGTAGAGCTGGCCCTGCTCGCGTCGGCGTGACATATACGCCACGTGGACCGTACCGAATTCTTCGCCGTTTTCCTTCTTTAATATCAGGATGTTGGGGTCATCCGTACGCTTAAACTGCCCGTCTGTGCAGATTCCGTCTTGGTCAACCAGCTGCCATCGACAGTTGTCCTCCTCAAGAAAAGCCAGGGTTTCCCGACTCGTTTTGTCATCCCGATAGTAACCATCAATGGCGAAGCCTTCGGAAGCACATTCCTGCATATAGGATGTTTCTCGACTTATAGCGAACTGCCCCATAGCGCCCAGGAGCACAGCTAGGCAAACCACTGCAAGGGTTATCGAGATAGTACGGCGGCCCATATTAACCAGCCCGATACTTGTTTAACGGAGCGCGAAACATACTTGGTACCTCCGATATCAGGGGGAACGTCAGCCGCAGCCCGGCGGCAGTCATATGTTTCCAACATCAAACCATATGGCAACCACTCGCGAGAGGAGTATCGGCGAACGGTGCATTTTTGCGCTCCATTGGTCAAACGTCAACGCGCGCTACAGCTCTTGCCCGATCAATTCAGATTTTGTCGCATACTATCGTAGATCCCCAACGCTTCCACCCCCCGAATTACTCAGGGCGGCCGCGATGGCGCTCAATCCAGCCCACGGCAAAGTCGACAAGCTCGCGTTGACGCATAAAGCGGATCATCCCGTTACCGAGAGGCGCCGTACGTACCGAGCATTCACGCTCAAAAGCAGCGCCGATTTCATCGAAATCCTCGCCATCGACAGAGAGCGTACGGTATTCCTTCCATACGCGTCGGCCATTTTCCACTATCGCGCTGTGCTCCACGCAGTCGTGCTTGCCAGGGTATTCCGCACGGGCGTCGGCCAAATGCAGCGACGTATTTTTGTCGTAGCCCACGCCCACAAGCAGCACGTAGCCGTCCAAATCGTACAGGCGCGCGATGGGCGATCCGTCGCCAAAGATGTTGCTCAGGTCGTGGTTTTCCGTCAAGAACTGAGCATGCCGACCGTTTGCCGCCACCGAGCGCGCCGGATGGTCGCTTCTATACGTACCCGGCCACGTGCGAAACATCTCGGCAACGGCCCCCATCGTATTGGTAGGCGTAATGCGCTTGTCATAGGCGGGCCAGTTATCGCGAATCAGCTGCCACCATTCTTGAGGCTCCTGCCAATGAACGCCGCTCTCGGGGTCCAGGTTTTTCCAGGATTGCGTCGGCATCATGATGGTGCCGGCCTCGCCCACCGTCTGGAGCAGCGCCTCGATCACCGGCTGCGCGCCGCCGCACACATATCCAAGCGAGCTGAGCGAGCAATGGACCATAACCGTCTGCCCCGCGCACATGCCGACGGCAGAAAGCGCGTCGAGGACATCCTGCTTGAGCACGATTTGTCGATCCATTGCCATTTCCTCGCTATCCCCACACATCAGCTTCTTTTGCGTCATGCGCCGAAATAGCACACGGGTCATGCGGCGCATGACGCTGCAAATGATACGTTTCCCAATGTTGCCGAGGGATCATGATTTAGTACTTAAAGAAGCCCTCGCCCGAGCTTTCGCCCAGCTTGCCTTCGTCGAGCATCTGCTTGAGGACGGATGCCATGGCCTTAAAGTTGTAGGGCATCATCATCTTTTTGAGCAGTGGGCTCACCAAGCCCGGCACCTTCTGATACTGCATGACGATGTTGTAGGCCGTCTGGATGCCCACCGTGTCGAATACGCGAAACGGGCCCTTGGGGGCGCCGGTGCCCCGCGTCCATGCGAGGTCGATGCTCTTGGGATCGCTCACGCCCGAGACGTACAGGTCCAGGCCCGAAAGCAGCCACGGCACCAACATGGAGTTGAGCAGGTAGCCGTTCTTTTCCTTGTTGACGGGCAGGGCAAGCATACGGATATCGTTAGCAAAGTCGACAAGCTCATCGAAATAGCGCTTGTCGGTTCGGTCCTGGGCCATAACCTCGGTCATGTTGTTCTTCCAGATGGAGTTGGCAAAGTGCAGCGACAGGTACTTCTCGGGGCGGCCGGTGTACTTGGCAAAGGTGCTCGGCAGCAGCGTGGAGGAGTTGGTCACGACGACGGTCTTTTGCGGGAGGACCGGGGCGAGCTTCTTGTAGAAGTCGATCTTTGCCTGAGTGTCCTCGGCCATAGATTCGATGACCAGGTCGGCGTCGGCCACGGCCTTGGCAAGATCGAGCTCCAGCTTGAGTGTGGCGTAGGCACGCTCGACAGCGGCGAGCGCCGCCTCCTTGTCGAAGGGCTGGCCGCTATCGGCGATACCGGCGCACCACTCGCCCGTGCCGTCCGCCATGCCCTCGATTGCCGCGATGTACTCCTTGTGCACATGATCGATCTTGGGCTGGGTGCGGCCGATGCTGCCCTCGCTACGCAGCCAAATCGTCACATCAAAGCCGCAGTAGGCAGCCTGAAAGGCAATCTGGCTTCCCAACACGCCGCCGCCGGCAACACAAACGGTCTTGTAGCTCATAGGACGGTCCTCTCTTACGTAATTCCATAGATGTGTATTCATTCAACCGTAAGGAGACTGCACGCTGGGGGTGGGTTCTATAACCGGACGGTATTTCGCGGCGAACGGCAACACCTGTTCATTATCTCAGGGCTCCATGTCCAGCAAAAACGGGTGGTAGCCGGTACGGCTACCACCCGCTTGTCTCATATCTAGCCCAAAGCAGGCCGGCTACTTCTTAATGCCGCGCCCCAGACGCTTGGCGACCGATGCAACGGCCTCCTCGCTGGCCGGCCCGCAGCTCACACAGCCGTCATGGGCACGCATCTGGCCGGTGACCTCGTCCATCGCGAGCGGCGCCACCTTCTCGAGCTTAAAGCCCTTACCGGCGCGCATGTTCTCCTTGGCCACGCTGATCATGAGCTTAATACGGTTGAGCTGGTTGACCTCGGACGCGCCGGGGTCGTAGTCCACCGCGACGATGTTGCTCTCGGGATGTTGGCGGCGCAGCTCCTTGATCACGGCCTTGCCCACCACGTGGTTAGGCAGGCACGCGAAGGGCTGCGTGCAGATAATGTTGGGTGCACCATGGTCAATCAGGTCGAGCATCTCGGCCGTGAGCAGCCAACCCTCGCCCATGTTGTTGCACACCGAAAGCACCGTGCGGGCCTTGTCGGCCATGGTGCCGATGCGCTCGGGCGCCTCAAAGCGGCGAGACTTCTCGAGCATCTCCTCCACCGGCGTGCGCATCCAGTCCACAAGCTTGATGAGCGCTTGCATGCCCGCGCGCGTAGTGGCAGAGCTTCCCAGCTCGTCCTTCTGCAGCTCGGCATTGCTCATGGAGTACAGGAAGAAGTCGAGCAGGCCCGGCACCACGGCCTCGCAGCCCTCGCGCTCGATCACGTCGACCACGTGGTTGTTGGCTGTGGGGTGGAACTTGACCAGGATCTCACCGACCACGCCCACGCGCGGCTTGGTGCCCTCGCCTACGAGCGGCATGGTGTCGAACGCGCGGATGGCCTCGCGGCACAGCTTGGTGTAGTTGTGGCGGTTGAACTTAGGCGCCAGCTTGCGAGCGCGCGCCATGTACTCCTCGTAGAGTGCGTTCACCGCACCGGGCGTGGCCTCGTACGGACGGCAGCGGTAGAGCATCTGCATCATCACGTCGCCAAAGAGCACCGCGTAGACTGCCTGCTTAAGCAGCGCCGGCGTAATCTTAAAGCCGGGGTTGTCCTCGCCGAGCGCCACGGCCGAAAGCGAGATCACCGGGATCTCGGGGTGGCCGCTCTCGCGCAGGGCCTTGCGGATGAGTGCGATGTAGTTGGTGGCACGGCAGCCGCCGCCGGTCTGGCTGATAACCACGGCCGTCTTGGACAGGTCGTACCGGCCGCTCTCGATGGCCTCCATAATCTGGCCCGTTACCAGGATCGACGGATAGCAGATGTCGTTGTTCACGTAGCGCAGGCCGGCCTCGACGGCGTCGTGATCGGTCGAGGGCAGCAGCTCCAAGTTGTAGCCGGCACCGCGGAACACCTCTTTGACCAGGTCAAAGTGGATCGGCGCCATCTGCGGGCACAGGATGGTGTAGCCCTCGTCGCGCATCTGCTCGGTAAAGGGCACCTTGGGCCATGCTGTCGAGGCGCTCTCTCGCTGTGCCTCGAACGTGTACTTGCGGCTCGCGAACGCGGGAGCATCCGTGGAAGGCGCCACCGGCGCGGCATCGCCCTGCTCGTAGGCCTCGCCCGCGGCCGTGGCCTCGGCCAAGCGCTCGGCCTCCTGGTCCTTAAGCGCGGCCATGAGCGAGCGGATGCGGATGCGCGCGGCGCCCAGGTTGGACACCTCGTCGATCTTGAGCACGGTATAGATCTTGCCGCTGGCCTCCAGGATTTCCTGCACCTGGTCGGTAGTCAGGGCGTCCAGGCCGCAGCCAAAGGAGTTGAGCTGGATCAGGTCCAGGTCGTTGCGCATCGTCACAAAACGGGCGACGGCGTACAGGCGGCTGTGGTACATCCACTGGTCGACGACGCGAATCGGACGCTCGGGCTTCACCAGATGCGCGAGCGAATCCTCGGTAAAGACCGCAAAGCCAAAGCTCGAGATAAGCTCGGGCAGGGCGTGGTTGATCTCGGGGTCGTTATGGTAGGGGCGGCCGGCGAGCACAATGCCGTGGCCACCGTGGTCCTCAACCCACTTAAGAGCCTCCTCGCCCATGGTCTGGATGTCCTCGTGGAAACGCGCATCGGCCTCGTAGGCGGCGTTGACGGCGGCATCAACCTCGGAGCGCGTGATTTTAGGACCGCGCACGCGACCGCGACCGGCTTGCGCATCGGCCACGCGGTCGACGGCGAGCACCTGATACAGGCGGCGCTTGAGCTCGGTCTTGTCGTGATACGGCACAAACGGATACAGGAACTCGATGTTCTGCTCGCGGATCTCGTCGATGTTGAGCGCCAGCGCCGTGGGGTAACTCATGACGATGGGGCAGTTATAGCAGTTGCCGGCGGTCGGATCCTCCTTGCGCTCCCAGCGCACGCACGGCATCCAGATGAAGTCGACATCGCGGTCGATAAGGTTCATCACATGGCCGTGGCTCATCTTGGCCGGATAGCACACGCTCTCTGACGGCATGGACTCGATGCCCGCCTGGTAGGTCTTCTTGCTCGACTGGTCGGACAGCTGCACGCTAAAGCCTAGGCGCGTAAAGAACGCGTGCCAGAAGGGGTAGTTCTCGTACATGTTGAGTGCGCGCGGGATACCCACGGTGCCGCGCGGGGCCTCGTCAGGACTCAGAACCTCGCGGTTAAAGAGCAGCTCGTTTTTCTTTTTGAAGAGGTTGGGGGCCTCGGTCTTTTGCTTTTTGTGGCCGGCACCCTTCTCACAGCGGTTGCCGGTAATGAAGCGCCTACCGCCGCCAAAGTCGTTCACAGTAAGCTGGCAGTTGTTAGAGCAACGGCCGCAGCGGACATGCTTTTGCGTCACGGTGAGGTGCGCGATATCCTCGGCAGAAAGAATGGTCGAAATGCCGTCGGCGCCGGCGCGATCGCGGGCGAGTAGGGCCGCACCGTAGGCGCCCATGCAGCCGGCGATGTCAGGGCGCACGGCATGCACGCCGGTGAGCTGCTCAAACGCGCGCAGCGTGGCATCGGACATAAAGGTGCCGCCCTGAACGATCACCTGACTGCCGATCTCCTTGGGGTCGCGCAGCTTAATGACCTTGAACAGGGCATTCTTGATGACGGAATAGGACAGGCCGGCCGCGATGTCGCCCACCGTGGCGCCTTCCTTTTGCGCCTGCTTGACGCGCGAGTTCATAAAGACCGTGCAGCGGCTGCCCAGGTCGACGGGGGCCTTAGCATGGATGGCGGCGTCGGCGAACGCGCGCACGTCCATGTTCATAGAGACGGCGAAACTCTCGATAAAGCTGCCGCAGCCCGACGAGCAGGCCTCGTTGAGCATGATGTGCTCGATGACACCGTCCTTGACGCGCAGGCACTTCATGTCCTGGCCGCCGATGTCCAGGATAAACTCGACGCCGGGCAGGAACGCCTTGGCGCCGCGCAGGTGCGCGACGGTCTCGATCTCGCCGGAATCGGCCTTGAGGGCCTCGATGAGCAGCGCCTCGCCGTAGCCCGTGGTGGTCACGTGGCCGATGGTGCAGCCGGCGGGGATGTGATTGTAGAAATCGGCCATGATGACCTTGGCCGTGCCCAGGATGTCGCCGTTGTTGTTGCCGTACCAGGTATGCAACAGCTGGCCGTCCTCGCCCACGAGCGCGGCCTTCATGGTGGTGGAACCGGCGTCGATGCCAATGAACACGCGGCCAGTGTAGCCGTCGAGCTTGCCCTTGGGGACGACTTCCTGGTCGTGGCGACCCTTGAACTCGGCAAAGTCCTCGTCGGTGGCAAAGAGCGGATCCAGACGTTCGACCTCGGCACCCTGTGTGTCGCCCAGGCTGTCGATGGCCTCGATGAGCTGCGGGAACGTGCTGAGCTTGTTGGACTCATGCGCCATGGCGGCGCCGCTCGCCACAAACAGGTGAGCGTTTTGGGGCACGATACGGTGCTCCTCGTCCAAGTTGAGCGTGAGGTAGAAGCGGTGGCGCAGCTCGGAGAGGTACTGCAGCGGGCCGCCCAGGAAGGCGACGTTGCCGCGGATGGGACGGCCGCACGCCAGACCCGAGATGGTCTGGGTCACGACGGCTTGGAAGATGGAAGCGGCGACGTCCTCGGGACGGGCGCCTTCGTTGAGCAGCGGCTGCACGTCGGTCTTGGCAAAAACGCCGCAGCGGCTGGCGATGGGATAGATGGTGGTGGCGTTGGCCGCGAGTTCGTTAAGGCCGCTGGCGTCGGTGTGCAGCAGAGTGGCCATCTGGTCGATGAAGGCGCCCGTGCCGCCGGCGCAGGTGCCGTTCATGCGCTGCTCGATTCCGTTGTCGAAGTAGATGATCTTGGCGTCCTCGCCGCCCAGTTCGATGGCAACATCGGTGGCCGGGATGAGGGTCTCGACGGCACGCTTGCTGGCGATGACCTCCTGGACAAACTCCAGGTCGAGCCACTGGGACAGCAGCAGGCCGCCCGAGCCGGTAATGGCGCAGGTCATTTGGGCCGTCGGCAGCACGGTCGCGGCGCCCTCGAACAAGTCGCGGGCGCAAGCGCGGACGTCGGTGTGGTGACGCTGGTACTTGGCGTAGACAATCTGGTTGTCGTCGTTGAGCACAGCGAGCTTAACGGTGGTGGAGCCCACGTCGATGCCCAGGTGCAGGTTACCGCGGGCGGCCTCGGGGTTGAAAATCGCGCCTTCGGGGGCGTGGGCGGCGGCTACGGGCTCAGCGGCGGTGGCGGGCTCGCTAGTGACGGACGCCTCCCCTGCCACGTTCTTGGCATCGGCAACTGCCTCGGCAACTTTCTCGGCAGCCGCGGTCGCGGCCTTCTGCGCGGCGTCCACCACG
>CAKTWE010000014.1 GCA_934630385.1 uncultured Collinsella sp. | reverse complement strand
GACGACAAAGAGACGCTTCGTGCGGTCCGCAAGTACGTCGACGAGGATAAGCTCGTGCGTTCGCCCGACTTTATCGATGTGACGGCCAAGGGCGCCAAGAGCATCCCCAGCGTCATCAAGAGCCTCTTCCACAAAGGTAACTAGTCGTCTGCGACGTTCTTAAACGACTAGTCATTAAAGAACGTTCCCAATGACTATCCCGAAGAGTGGCTATGCGCTGTATTGCGGCGGCGTAAATCTGCTACACTAGTACAACATGCCTCCGTAGCTCAGGGGATAGAGCACCGCTCTCCTAAAGCGGGTGTCGACGGTTCGAATCCGCCCGGGGGCACCAGAGAAATCGCAGGTCAGGAGTTATTTTTGCTTCTGACCTGTTCTGGTTTTAGGGCTAAGAACTGCTTTTGTTTGTAAATCTGGTAAGTAAATAACTTAACTTACCGAGTTTTCCACTGAAAACAGGAAATCACCATTTTGGGGATAAAAAGTTTTCAACAGCTGTCAGTCGGTTCCATTTTGGTGAAGCGCTTCCCCCTTTTGGGTAAAATATTTCACCATTTTGATGATTCGGTAGCCCTGTATTCTTTGATAAAAAGCCTGTTCAGAAGCTTGTGCCATACCCATTTTGGTGATTCCAATTAATAGAGAAATAGATTATAAAGAAATATGGACGGCGATGCCGTCCCCTTCGCTCGCAGAGCTCGCTGCGCGGCCACGTACCGTGTCCTTGCCGCCGGCTACGCCGTCGATTGATTCGCTCACTTCGTTCGCTGATTTATTGACTAATCCGTTTTATCGGTAACACCAGTCATAAGCGCAGCAATTGACATGTTGAATCCATTGGCAATTTTACAGAGGTTGGAAAGGCTGACATTACGTCGTCCGACTTCAATGCTCGCGTAGTAGGAACGATCCATTTCAATCAAATTGGCGAACTGCTCCTGGCTGCACCCGAGTCCAGCGCGGAGCTCTTTGCATCTCATGCCGAATGATTTCTGAAGCGTCTTCGTATCCATGACAAAAAGAGTCATGGATTGTTGTATAAAAGCCAACGGACTATATACAACAATCCCAGTTAAGGCGCATAATTACCTTTATTGGAAAGAGCTCTGATGCCTAGTCGGATATGGCACGGAAAAGGAATGGAACAGCACAATGACTCAGGGAAAGCATTTCGCTGCCGGTGGCGATCACTTCACCGCACTGCCAAGCAAAAAGATTCACGCCCCGAAGGGGATCGCACGTCTGACCGTCACCGCGGCGACCATGGCCGCCATGACCGGATCGAGCCTCATCTCACCGTTCACGGCATTCGCCCAGACCGGTGACGGGGGCACACAGCACCCCGCCGTGATGTCGCCGATCGCCGTCCACGCCGGCGCGGCATCCGGTACCGGCGCGAAATCCGCCGCACAGACCATCGCGGACCTGCAGAAGGCAGTCGACGAGGCGAAGGCGAAGGAGGACGCCGCCAAGGCATCCTACGATAACGTCGCTGGTCCCTACAACGAGGCGGCTTCCGCCCGCGACCAGGCCAAGGCATCCTACGATTTGGCAGTCAGCGCCGGCACGGCAGCCGACCGAGCGGCGATGGATGAGTATGCTCGCCAGGTCGCGGAGGGCAAGGACGCCGCCGATGCCGCCGGCAAGGACCTCGAGCAGGCGAAGGCGGGTCTCGCAGGCGCCAAGGCGGATGCATCCAAAAAGGACGAAGCGTACCAGTCCGCTCTCAAGGCGGCCCAGGACGCCAAGGACGCCCTCGATAAAGCCAAGGCCGATGCAGTAAGCGCCACCCCGGAGGCGATCGGTGCCGCCGAGCAGGCCGTGCGCGACGCCCAAGATGCCGTGAGCAGGGCACAGGCCGACCTCGCCAACGCCAACGCGACGCTTGCCGATGCCCAGTCCAAGCTGGTTGCGGCCCAGTCCGCAAAGGATTCCGCAGATGCCGTCCTCGATGCAGCCCAGCAGAACAAGGACGCGGCGGATGCGAAGGCCGCAGCCGCCAGCGCCGCCTATGAGCAGGCGAAAGCCGACCTCGCCGCAGCGGAGGCCGGCGCCAGCGGTCCGGAGTACGATGCAGCCAAGCAGAAGGTCGCGGACGCAGAGGTAGCCCTCGCCGCCGCACGAGTGGCACAGTCCCAGTGCGAGTCCGAGCTCGAGCAGGCACAGTCCGCTGCGGCAACGGCACATGCCGACCTGAATGATGCCCAGGTGTCCCTCTCCGTAAAGCAGCAGGCCGCGGCCGATGCCGAATCCGGCGTGAACGCCGCCCAGTCCGCACTCGATGCCGCGAACACCGACCTCGATGCGACCAAGCAGGCGAATGCCGACGCCGCCGCCAAGCTGGATGCCGCGAAGCAGGCTGTCAAGGACGCTGAGTCCGCCAAGGCAGCCGCCGATGTAGAGCTCGCGAACGCCAAGGCCGCAAAGGATACCGCAGACGCCGCCGTGATCGCCGCGCAGCAGAAGGTTGACGAGGCTCAGATCAAGCTCAACACCGCCGATGCCCAGATCAAGCAGGGGGCTATCGGCTTCTTCCGTGCCATGGGCGCTGACGATGCGGCGGACATCATCCTGAATGCGAAGTACGCCGGCTATACCGAGGTGGGCAACGAGAAGGACGCCACCTCCCTCACCAACATGATCGACGCGATCAAGTGGATGAGGTCCGTCAACGACTACCGCAAGAGCGTCGGCCTCCCCGAGCTACAGGTCACCTACAAGCTGATCGCGGCTGCCATCGCGGATGCCAACTATAGCGACACCATCTTCGATCATGCCCGCCAGTACAGCCTCACCGAGAACGTGGCATGGAACTACGGGATCGACCCGAAAGGGCAATGGGTCGACCAGGAGAAGGGTTTCTTCGATCAGGCGGTGGAAGCGCTTTACGGCATCACCGGACTTACCGGTAAGGACGCCTACGACTTCTACGCCAAGCACGGCTCCGCGATCAGGAAATGGGTTGCGAACAACTGCCATTGGGAAGACGGCAGCAGCGGCACCATCGGCCATTACCTGAACATCATCAATCCTGACCTTGTGACCATGGGAACTGCAATCTGCACCAAGGGCACCATGCGTGGATACCAAACACACTGCTACACCGCGGGCGAATCACCCGATTCCGCCTGGAAACAGAACCCCATCTCCGTCGACGAGTACGAGCAGAAGCTGACCTCCTATATCAACGGTCTCAAGAACGCCAAGAGCGCACTCGACGCAGCCAAGGCCGATCTCGCGTCCAAGCAGCAGGCAGCCACCGACGCCGCTGAAACCGTCCAGCAGAAGCAGGACGCAGCGGATTCCGCACAGGCAGGTGTCGATGCCGCGAAGCAGGACGTCACCGATGCCCAGCGTGCTGTCGATGCCGCAAAGGCTGATCTCGCATCCAAGCAGCAGGGCGTCACGGATGCCCAGACCGAGCTTGATGCGGCGAAATCGGATCTCGATGCCGCCAACGCGGCAGTCGATACGGCAAAGTCGACCGTCCGGCAGAAGCAGGTCGCCTTTGATGCTGCCAACGCAGCCGTAACGGCCGCACAGTCCAAGTTGGATGCCGCCAAGGCGGACACCGCTGCTAAGCAGCAGGGCGTGGACGATGCGAACGCCGATCTCGCGAAGTTCTTCCAGGACGTCGCCGACGCCAAGAAGGCGCTCGATACAGCAAAGAGCGTCCATGACGCGGCGGCAGCCGACCAGGCTGAGAAGGCGGCGGTCCTCGTCGCCGCCAAGCAAAAAGCGGATACCACCGCACGCGCCCTCGCGGATGCCCAGCGTGCCGTCGATGCCGCAAAGGCCGACACCGGCGTTGCTGCCGACAAGCTCACCGGGTCTCAGACCAATCTCGAGGACGCACAGTCGAACCTCGATATCCTCACCGGTCTTGCCGCGAAGCTCGCAGAGGCACAGCAGCGCGAGCAGGATGCAGTAAGGGCCGTCAATGGCACCAAGGCCGCCCTCGATGCCGCGAAGGGGGATACCATCGCCGCCGAGTCCCTGGTCTCCGCCGCCGAGCAGGCGAAGGCGCAGGCAGACGCCAAGCTGTCGAAGCTGAACTCCATCGATGCCGGCGCGGCGATCGCTTCCGGCCATGACGCGAACGCGGATGACGCCCTCAACGCGCTTTTCGCCGCCGCAGTCGAGACGCGTGCCAAGGTCGCGCCCGCCAAGGCAATCCTGGACGAGAAGCAGGCTGTGGTGGACGGGCTCCAGCCCGGCTACGATGCGGCACTTGCCGCCTACGAGTTGGCGAAGTCCGACCGCATCGCAGCGGAGCAGAAGCTTTCCGATGAGATCGCACGGCAGGAGGCGGAGGAGGTCGCAAAGCAGAGGGCGGCATACACCCCGAAGCACCTCGCCGGCACGGAGACCGCCCAGCCCGGCAGCCTCGCCCGGACCGGCGACCGCGCGGGGCTCATCGGCGAGACGTTCGCCATCGGCGGTACCGTCCTCGTGGCAGCCGGCGTCTTCCTTGATCAAAAGAAGCGCCGCGAGCAGATGTAAAAGCGAGCCGGGCGTTGGATACCGGCTAGTGTCCAACGCCCGGTTTCATGGACAGGGAGATCGGTGTGAGAACAAAGGCTATTATCGTTGCGCTTCTGGTGTGCCTTTCGGCACCTCAACTTGGATGTGCCAGCGTTGCAAAGCAAGGAATCGGCTCTACGGAAAGGGCCGCCACAGCGGTAAAGAATAAAGACAAAAAGAAGCCAAGCGAAGAAAAGGCGGCGCAGGCCTCTGAAACCAAGACCGAGGAGAGGAAAGAATCCGACGAC
This sequence comes from uncultured Collinsella sp., assembly GCA_934630385.1. Classification (GTDB taxonomy): domain Bacteria; phylum Actinomycetota; class Coriobacteriia; order Coriobacteriales; family Coriobacteriaceae; genus Collinsella. Next base: position 28,023 of record CAKTWE010000014.1, on the reverse strand, counting down.
AAGGACCAGAAGTCCGATGACTCCAAGAAGGAGGATAACAAGTCTTCCGATTCCTCGAAGTCGGACAACAAGGGCGATTCCTCCCAGTCCAAGCAGAATTCCGGTAATTCTCAGAACTCTGGCAGCAATAACTCCTCTTCCAACGGCGGTAGCCAGAAGAAGTGGGTTGCCGAGCAGGGACACTGGGAGACAGATTACAGCCAGGTCTGGGTGCCGAATGTAGTGTATACGCGCCATCCTCGTTTCTGGGTCAACCATGGTGGTGCTATGGTAGGGCCCTTCGATTCCGAAGATGCCGCCTATTCGTGGGTTCATAATGATATGGACAACGGCGGCATCGGAGGATCTGTCGTAAACGATTCGTATACCACATCTGAGGACCAGGGACATTATGAACAGCAGGCTACGGGACAGCATTGGGTTGTCGACGTCGCCGGTCACTGGGAGTAATGTACATCGTTCCTCTCCTCTTACATTCGGTAAATGTTAATTTATTTGTGGGCGGCCGGTTCGGCCGCCTTTTTTAGACGCCCAGTCTGGGAGCAAACGATAGGAAAGCAATCAAACGAGAGGCCGTTCCAAAAGAATCCGGCGGTGCCGGATGCTTCGGGCAAAAACTTCCGCAAATCGGTAAGGTCTTCCATCAACTTGCTCCAGCCCTCGCCCGGAGTCCGCTGCGCGGTACTTCAAATGCTCGGCATCCCCCGCGTTCGCATTACCGCTCCGCTCTCGCTACAGCGAACTTTCAACACTCAGCATCCTTTGCGTTAAAAGCTCGCTTCCGCTCGCGGTCTCCGCTGACGCTACGACACCGCGAAGCCTTTCGCTCGAAACGAGGCCTCTCATTTCGTGTCTACGCTACGCTCCGCCCAATCGCCGTTCCGACGATTGCAAGATGACTGTGGGTGGCATTTTTGTGGGCCCATTCGGACCCCAAAAATGCCACGCCGCAGACCTTGCTTATCGCCTGCTACGGCGATAAGGTTATCGTGAAGTTGAAACTTCGCGATGAAGAATCGCGGAGACGATTCTTCATTTTTGGAACGACGCCAGCCGTTTCTCATCAAAAGGAAAGCGAATCGCATAGCAGGTTTTGATCGGAGGCCCCTCCGATCGCTGATTCGTTTTCCGGAGGAAGAATCATGAGCAGGCTCCGCCCACACACCGTCAAGGCGTCTCTTACCGATGTTGAGAAGAAAGCCATCGCTGCAATCGCAAAGCGACATGAGATGAGCGAGGCGGAACTCATACGCTTCGTGTTGTGCAATGCCGACGATCTCGATATCGATTTTGGTCATGCGGAAATCGCTGACCAGAAATTCCGAACCGATGACATTCACGTCCGGGTCTCGCCGGAAGAAAAAAAGAAAATCGAAAGCAATGCTGATTCCCTCGATATGACTGTCAGTTCGTATGCTCGTCGCGTACTGCTCAAAGGGAAGGTCGAGAAAATCGATGTCGATCGGGCGTCGATTGACAAGGTTTATCACGAGCTTTTGAAGGAAGGAACAAACCTCAATCAGCTGATGTACTTCGTGAACGCCCAGGGGCTTCCCGCGTACAACGAGAAAGCTGTTTTCCGAACGCTTGAGAAGGTCTATCAAGTTGGGCGCAAGCTAGACCGTTTTATCGACGAGCTTGAAAAGCGCTATTTCGTCGGCGGTGATCAAAATGACCGTCATTAAGCAGAAGAGTGTTTCGAGTGAACGGTATGCGAAGAACGTCCGTAAATACATCAACGGAAAAGATGCGCTTGTGCGCGGTGGCTGGAACATCGAATACAGCGATCGCTGGTTTTCGAAAATGGATAGGACCAGAAAGGTTTTCCATCACAACAAACCGTCGAGAGCCGGAGCCAAAAACGTAATCCTGCTACACCAGATCCTCGCGTTCCTTCCGGAAGAATGCTCATGCAACGGGGGCAAGATGACCCCCGATGCATGTTTGGCCTACGCGGAGCAATGGCTTGCGAAGCACTATCCGCATCAACAGGTGATTCTCGCGTTGCACGAAGAAAGCGATAAGGCGGGAAAACGGTTTGCGGTCCATATGGCAATCAACCGGACAAACCTTAATACCGGCAAGCGTTGCGACATCGGCGGTCGCAAGGGAAAGTACGAACGCGCCTCATGGGTCCGCGAACTCGATAAGGACTGGAATCTCGCCCAACTTGAAAAGGGTAAGAAAAATTCGAAGATTCGAGATCGACAGCCGCGCGATATTGAAAAGGAGATTGTCGATCGGGGAGAGTACAGTTATAAAAACAATCTACGCGAGCTGATCCATATTGCGATCAACGACTACCACCCGAAGAATATGGAGCAATTCAAAAAGCTACTTGCCTCATGGGGCGTAGACATTTTCATCAAGAACAATCGTGTCTATGCGACAGATCTTGATATCAAAGAGGCCGGCAACCCGAAGTGCACTTTCAACCTGACCCGTCTTGACGGTCGGTTTGCGGTCAAGCAACTTGAGGCGGCCTTCAAAAATAACGTGCTTGAAGCCGAGCGAGCCCTTCCATACGAGAAGCGCTGTGAGATCTATATCCAACGGCTTAAAAAAGTGTATTCGGCGTGGGTCGAGCAGGCAAAGGCGAGCAAGGGCGTCGCCTACAATCTCTTCCCTAAGTTCATCGCACCGAAGTGCGATGAAGATCTGCTCGAAGATCCGGCGGTTCGCGATGAGCTTCTTGCGCGTCGCGGCTACGCAAGGGAGATTCGCAACCGCTATTCCGGCGACGTTGTCGATGCCGGCGACGACCGTGTTCGCGCCGCCGGCCAGGCGCACAGCGGTAGCGCCGTGTCGCGACAGATGGACGATCGCGTTGTCGATCGCGGTGATTTCTCACGCGGAGACACGCCTCGCTAGTTTTGGAAAGCCTATCGTCGGTGCCCTAGCGCGCTGCCATCCAGTGCCGATTCTGCCATACTCGCAATTCGGCGAGGATGAGGAGTATGAATTGATCGGCGGGAGTCAGCCGCTCTGATAGAATCGTCCTTGCTGTCGGCAGCCCTCGTGCCGGGCAGAGCCCTCCATCCGATGGGAGGTGATGCCCATGACCGATTTCACCGAGCTCGTGAAGCTCCTGACCGCTATGGTCTCGCTCCTCACGGCCCTTGTCGGCCTTTCCAAGGCACTCAAGCAGGGCTCGAAGCCCAAAAAGAAAGGCCACCGTCGCTAAGACGATGACCCAACTTCATTAAGCAACGGCTCTGCCCAGCTCTCTACAACTTGGGCTGCCGTCGGCACCATTTTACCCTCCTGACGAGCAATTCGTCCATATTTCAAAAATCAAATCCTGTTCGCGCGTGGGCGTAAACTTTTAGTTGGGCAAATCTGGCAGATTGGAGCTTGAAACATGAGGGATATGCACCTCATGTCGCTCATAAAACGTCTCCTGACCTCGAAGGAGAACGTTTTTTAGCGATAAAAGGAGACATAAATATGATCTGGTTTACCAGCGACACCCACTTCGGGCATGAGAACGTGCTGAAGTTCACCGACCGCCCGTGGGAGACGATTTGGCAGATGAACGATGCCATCGTCGACAACATCAACGGCAAGGTTGCCGTGGACGACGAGCTCTACATCCTGGGGGATTTCTCATTCAAGATGACCGCCCAGGACGCCTACGGGCTGCGCAAGCAGATCGCCTGCAGGCGCATCCACCTCGTCCCGGGAAACCACGACGAGGACTGGACCCAGCCGGCGGTCGCGGGCGCCTTCACCGTGGAGCCGCCGATCTGCGTGCTCAAGATCGACGGGCAGAAGATCGTCCTGAGCCATTACCCCATGGCCGACTGGCAGGGCATGAGCCATGAATCGTGGCACCTCCACGGGCACATCCACAGCAGCGGCGGCGCGTACAACGAGTTCAACCGCAAGCAGGGCCTTCTGCGCTACGACGTCGGTTGCGATGCCAACGGGCACTCCCCGGTGAGCCTCGACGAGCTGAGGGAATGGTTCGGCGGAGTCGACGAGCCATGCGGCCGGGTGAAATGGCCCTGGTGGGTCAACGAGACCGGCGACAGGCAGGTCGAGCGCGAGCTGGCGGCGTACAAGAGGGAAGAGGTGATTCGGTGACGGTCTATGTGACGGGCGACATCCACGGTGGGCTCGACATGCAAAAGCTCCGCGACTGGGAGCTTGGCGACAGTCTTACCAGCGACGACTATCTCATCGTTGCCGGCGACTTTGGCTTTCCGTGGGATTTTTCTGCCGAGGAATGCGCCGATATCGCCTGGCTGGAGTCGCGCCCCTACACGGTGCTGTTCGTCGACGGCAACCACGAGCGCTTCGACCATTGGGCGGAGCGCCCCATGGAGCCGTGGCACGGCGGGCTGACGCAGCGCCTGTCGGATATTTCGTCCATCCGCCGCCTCATGCGCGGGGAGGTCTTCGAGCTCGACGGGAAGACGGTCTTCACCATGGGCGGGGCGACGAGCGTCGACAGGGAATACCGCGTGCCGTATTCCAGCTGGTGGCCTCAGGAGCTTCCGGACGAGCGCGATTTCGATACCGCGCGGGCGAGGCTCGACGAGGTCGGCTGGAAGGTCGACTGCGTCATCACCCATACCTGCTCGACGCGCATGCTCTCGCCGACGCTCTACCCGGACCCAGGCTGGGAACGCCCTGATGTGGACCGGCTGACCGAATTTCTTGACGAGCTCGAGGACCGCCTGGACTATAAACACTGGTATTACGGCCATTTTCACCGAGACGGCAATCCGGACGAACGGCACACGATGCTGTATGACCGGATCGTGAGGCTCGGGGACAAACTCCTGCCGTGGGGTGCGTACTGATGGCTATCTATGTGACGGGCGACGTGCACGGCAGGGCCGAGTACGGGTCCAGCAGGTTTGCCTTCAAGAATTGGCCGCTGGGCCGCACGCTGACGCGCGATGACGCGGTGATCGTGGCCGGCGACTTCGGCTTTGTCTGGGACGGCTCGAATGCTGAGAGGTATTGGCTCGACTGGTTCGAGTCGAAGCCCTGGACCACGTGTTTCGTAGACGGCAACCATGAGAACCACCACGCCCTGGCTGGGCTGCCGGTGCGGGAGTGGAACGGCGGGCTCGTCCATGAGGCACGACCGCACGTGCTGCACCTGATGCGCGGAGAGGTGTTCGATATCGACGGGCTCACAGTCCTTGCTATGGGCGGCGCCGCGAGCAACGACAGGCAGTATCGCAAGGAGGGGAGGAGCTGGTGGCCTGAGGAGATGCCGAGCGAGAAAGAGACGGAACACTGCCGTTCCTCGCTCGACCGCGTGGGCTGGAAGGTCGACTACGTTGTGACTCACGAGGCCCCTGCTGCCCTTGCTGAGGGGCTGTGTCGCGAGCGTGGACGCGAGTATCGGGACGACCGGCTTCAGCGATTCCTTGCCGAGCTCGACGGGCAGCTCGGCTACCGCGCCTGGTTCTTCGGCCACTACCACGGCGACAAATGGTGCAACGCCAAGCATCGCCTGGTCTACAAAGACATCGTGCCGATTGAGGATGCCGTGCTCGGTTCTAGAGACCTCCTAGAAGCGTTCTAGAAGGTCTCTAGAAATCAGCCGCCTGATAGGAGAAGCGCGGGGCTACTCGCCCCTCATCTGGGTCATGACCTCGACCTTGGCCTCGGCCACGGCCGCCCGCTGTTCGGTTACAGCGAGGCGGTCCTTGAGGGCGGCGACCTCGCCCATCAGGTCGCGCTGGGCCAGGAGTGCGTCGTTCAACTCGGCTTGGGCTTTCAGCGCGGCGTCACGCTCGCCGCGCAGGCGCTCGATCTCATCGACCATGGCCACGGCCTCGGCATGGAGCTGGACGACCTGCCTGTCGAGCTCCCTGGCATCGGCGAGGTATCTGACGCTCGCGGCGTGGAGCTCGTTGTTCTCGAGCTCGAGGCTCGCGGTATCGAGCTCGAACTTCTCCTCGATAAAGGCGACCCGCTCATTGCGGTCGGCCTCAAGTCTTTCGTTCCGGTCTCTCGCCTCGACGAGCTTGCGGTTGAATTCGTCGAGCTGGGCCCTGAGCAACGCGTTCTCGGTCCTGAGGTCGCCCGTCTCGTGCAGCAGCTTCTCCCGCCACGTCGCCTCGATCCGCTCGGCGGCCTCATCGAGGACGGACTTCACGCCGTAGATCTCCCTGATTTTCTTCTCGTTTGCCATGGTGCGGCACTCCAATCAACAACGGGCATGGCTCCGCCATGCCATATGGCTGGGAACAATGCACGGCCGCTGTTGATTTGTGTTCGCCCTGCGATCGGTGAGTTCTAAAAGGCGTCTCAAGTCATGCGTTCACGCAGGTTTTCGGTTGGAGAAATACCGCACGTTTTCATGGTAACACGTGCCTTAAAGAACGGGCGGCCATATCGATTCGTTGTAAATAGCGTCTACGACGTGTTGGTGGCAGGAGGTGAGGGCGTTAAAGATGTCGAGAATGATTGTGGGAGTATTTTAGATACAGGCATGAGAAAGGGTCGAATCGAAGTGTCTGGCCGGACGCCAATTGTCCGGGAACTGTTTCGGTTCGACCCTGCTTCATTTTACATCCGCGGCATGTTCTTGTGGGCATCCTGACGGTGACCGACTCTCACGACCTCGATAGTCGGTTTGTGGGCTTAAAGTTTCGGAGGCTCCCAAGCGTTTTCAATCGCGGCGCGGTAGATTGCGGCGTAATTAAGCATCCAGCTGCCATCACCAACTTTTTGAATATACCCCTTATCCTTCAGAGAGGTATAGGCCCGGGATATCGTGTTCTTACTCAGGCGGTAGTGATCCTCAATCCATTTGCTTTTAGCGCAGAAGCCCATGGACCGTTTGTTTTTGGAAGGTTTTCCAAACTTCCATACAAGGCCGAGGATGAGACGCTCGGCGGCAACGGTGGTGACGCAGCACGCCCACTCGGGCACTGAAATAAAAATAGCCTTATCCATTTTTCCCGTAATCTCTCGTTGCTCAGTAGCATCATCGCTAAATATGTCGGAAATCGACGGAAGCTCGCTCATGTTTACCACCTAATCAAGGTGGGCGGTACGACCTTCAAGCTGCTTGAAAAGCTCGTAGAACGAGCTTTCTAACATGTAATTCGAGCGATGGATTTGGATGAGCTTGCCGGACTCGCGCATAAACTTGCGCGCGGTGTTTTCGCTCCAGCCAGTGAGTTCGCGGATATCGTTAACGCGGAGCAACCGATCGCACTGAGCGGCACCAGTGGGGAAAGTCGGTGTGGACGCCTGAGTGCTAATCTGTGGAGTAGCCATGATGAGCTATCCTTTCAATGAGGGCCCTCCCTGTGCTTGTAAGACTTACCAGGTTCATAAGCACTTGGGGGGCCGGTTTTTATGACTACATGCGTAGCCATCTGACAGCTTTAGAATCTATTAAAACTCATTAGATGTCAATCAAATAAAGCGTCTACCTGCGGAAATAGTAGTATAGTACCGTAATATTATTGATGAAACGATGAATGAATAACATGCTATTTCTCGCTTTTCTGTATATAGGCGTTGATGAAGTCTTCGTAGCCTTTAACTGCTTTTATTTCTGATTGTTGAACGAGGCTTGTATACGTTTTGAGCGTGATATTGGGGTCCGCGTGGCCAAGAATACCTTGCACGCTTCTAACGTCCGATCCGTTCGCCAGCATAAAAGTGCTTACACAATGCCTGAGCTGATGCGGGCAGATGCCCTTATATAGTTTTCCGCCAGTCGAATTGTTCGGCTCATAGATTCCAAGGTTGCAGCTAACTGCGAAATCGCGAAACCAATGGTTGAAGATGTAGTTTTTCATGTGACAGACAGTAGGGACCCCCTGCTTGACAGCAATATCGCTAATGATGGGAGTGCTGCCAGTCTGGGACAGCCCCAGAGAGGCCAGGAGCTCTTTTTGTATGGCTGACCATGATTGAAGACGTTCGGCCAAGGTTTCTCCGACGGGGATTTTGCGTTGGCTTTCTTGTGACTTGGGTGCCCTCAGTTCATGGTCGTTGGTGTACTGCCTGTCAATTTTCAAGGTTTTATTGGCAGGGTCCCAATCGCGCCATTCGAGGCCCAGCATCTCGCCTTTCCGCATACCCGTATACACTAGTACTAGCGTACCAACAGCTTCGGCGGTGAGCTCAATGTGTTGAAGACGTGTGCATAGGGTAGCTACTTGGTCGATTGTCAGTGATTCTCTTTTGTTGCGTGGTCTGCGAACATGAACGGTAGCGCAGGGGGTTTCGGTCAATTATTCTCTTTGCGACTGCATTCGACAAAATCTGACGCAGTTTCGCATTGATTCGTACAAGCTCTGATGGTTTGTATTTTCCCGTACGACGAGCTTCGGCATATGTTTCTTCGATTAGATCGGGAGTTAGCCCCTCAATTGTCTGAAACGCACCGAATAGGTCTTCGATATGCCTGCAATCGTACGCTTCTCTTTCATAGCTCGTTGGCGCAAGCTCGGTGTCCCTATTTTCATGAAAGGCCCAGCAGTAGGACGCAAGCAAAGTGGGCCTTTTAGTTTTAGTGATCGTGCCAGAGGAGTTGATTTCAGCCAGCTTGGCCTGCATTGCAGCCTTAGCTTCTGTTTTAGTCTTGCAACGAACTGTATAAGTTGGGGATCGTTTGTAGCGCCCCGTCTTAGGGTCCTTGACTCCAAGGGAAAAATAATAGCGATAGGTGTTAGGTGATCTCTTGTCTTTCCAACACGTGCCTCTTCCGCTAATTAGTGGCTGTTCTGACATCTTTGCGCTCCGTTTCTTTGAATAGTTTTCAACAATTCATTGAGTGCAGTTTAGCTAAAGCTGTTAGTAATATGTTTGTAAAAGCGTAGGCGCAGCTACCGGAGGCAAAAGACACAAACTGCTATGTTTATCTGCGGTTATATGATGTTCAATGATGCTTGATGAATGGTAGGGGGTAGCATTAAATCATATCTCCTAAAGCGGGTGTCGACGGTTCGAATCCGCCCGGGGGCACCAGAGATTTGCCGAGCCCGGTACCACCACGGTGCTGGGCTCTTCTGGTCTAAGGGCCGGATTCGGGCCGTCGGCACCCGCGTCATCAATTTCCCCGCGGGGGGAGTTTTCGAATCCGCCCGGGGGCACCAGATGAATATCGAGCCCGGTACCGCTATGGTGCCGGGCTCTTCTGGTCTATAGTCACGTTCATCTATGGGCGGCAATTTCACGTCAAAAGCAAAGCGCCCGCTTGCCGGGGGCGCAAGCGGGCGCTTCTGAGCGAATATGTTTGCGGCGTTCGCTGCCGCAGGTAATAAGAGCCGACTAGTTGTTTGTACCGGAATCGTCCCCGGAGCCAGAGCCAGAAATCGAAACCGTCAGCGTAATCGTGCTGTCGGTGGACTGCTTGCCGGTGGGGGAGACACCCGTGACAGTTGCGTTCTCGTTGCCGCTCACAGGGTTGCCGTTCTCATCGCAGAACGCGATGTTGTAGAACCCGGCGTTGTTGAGCGCGGTGACGGCGGCGGAGATGCTCTTGCCGTACAGGTTGCCCGGAACGTTGGCCTTGCCGGACTTCTTGGCGATGACGACGGTGATCGTGGCACCCGGCTTTTGCTTACCGCTGGGATTCCAGCTAATGACGGTACCCTCGGCGACGGAGTCGTTCTCCTGGTAGCTTACGTCGACGCCAAAACCGGCCATGTCGAGGGCGTTGCGTGCCTGGGCCTCGGTCATGTCGGTCAGATCGGGCACCGAGGTGGTGTCCGGGCCGCTCGAGACCTTATACGAGATGGTCGTGCCCTTCTTAACCTCCTTGCCGGCGTCGGTACCCTGCTCAAAGACCTGACCTTCGTCGGCCTCGTTGGCTTCCTCGGAGGCGCTGCCCTTCAGGCCTACGCTTGCCAGCGCTGCCTCGGCTTGGTCCTTGGTCAAACCGACGAGCTGCGGGACCTCAACCTTTTCGGAGGGCTTGGGACCCTTGGAAATCACCAGGTTCACCCTTGTGCCCTTGGGCTTTTTGGTGTGGCCGTTGGGGGTCTGCTCGGCGACCTTACCCTCGTCGACGTCATCGTTGTAGCTCTGGTCGACGGTACCGACCTCGAGGCCGGCCTCCTGGATCAGCTCGACGGCGGTCTCCTGATCCTTGCCCAGCACATCGGGGACAGTAACTTGGTCGCCGCTGAACATGCCCGTGGCAAAGGCCACGACGATACCGATGACGGCGATGGCAGCCACCACGGCGGCAATAATCTTGTTCTTGTTGGACTTGGGCTTCTCGGCCTCGTAGGAACCGGTGGAACCCGAGACGGCACTGCGGGGGTTGGTTTGGCCGCTCACGCCCGAGACGGGGCGAACCATAGCGCGCGTGGAGTCAGACAGCTCGCGGGTCTTGGTGGCGCCCAGGTCGCCGGCGGCACCGATAATGCGCGTGGGCTCCGAGACGTTGACGGCTCGACCGGACAGGTAACTATTGAGCACCTGGCGCAGCTCATCGGCCGTCTGGAAGCGGTTGGCCGGGTCCTTTTCCATGCACTTGAGGATGATGCGCTCCAGGTCGGCGTCGACGCCGGAGTTGATCTGGCTTGGCGGGATAGGCAGCTCGTTGACCTGCTTGAGTGCCACCGAGATGGCGTCGTCGCCGTCGAAGGGCACGCGGCCGGTAGCGCACTCGTACATGACGACGCCCAGCGAGTAGATATCCGAGGTGGGGCCGAGGTCCTGACCGCGGGTCTGCTCGGGGCTTACGTAGTGGGCGGTGCCCAACACGTTGTTGTCCTGCGTGAGGTGACTGTTCTTGGCGCGCGCGATACCAAAGTCCATTACCTTGATGTTGCCGTCGGGCAGCACCATGATATTTTGCGGCTTAATGTCGCGATGGATAATCTCGTGCTTATGGGCGACCGAAAGCGCGGAGCTGATCTGCGAGCCGATCTGTGCGACCTTCTTGGGATCGAGGGCACCGTGGCTCTTGATGCCGCTTTTAAGGTCGGTGCCGCGCAGGTACTCCATGACGATGTAATAGGTGTCGCCGTCCTTGCCCCAATCGTAGACGCCCACGATATAGGGGGAGGACAGGCCTGCTGCCGCCTGGGCCTCCTGCTTAAAGCGGGCAGCGAAGGTGGCGTCGCCGGCATACTGCGGCAGCATGATCTTGACGGCAACCGTGCGGTCGAGGACCTGATCCTGTGCACGGAAGACGGTCGCCATGCCGCCCGTTCCCACCTTATCCTTGAGGAGGTATCTTCCCCCGAGGACCCTCTGTTCCATTCCTGCTCCTAACATAACTATTCGCTCAACGATGTGTGTAGTACCAAATATGTGGCCGTTGGGGCCGTGTGGCGCGTTGCCGCTAGCTCATCGGCCGTGGTGCGCCCCGAGTATCCGCTTTGATCACGGGCATCACGCTCCCTGCGCGGCGAGCGCCGCGGTCAGGACGATGCCGGCGATTTTGGCGGCCTTGACGTCATGCTTGTCGTAATCCTCCAGGGCCACCGAGATGGCAACCGTGGGTGAATCGTAAGGTGCAAAGCCAATAAACATGGAGTTGACGTTGGTGCCGCCGGTCTCGGCCGAGCCGGTCTTGCCGGCAACCTTGACGCCCGGAATCTGGGCATCGGTGCCGGTGCCAGACTGGACGACGGTGAGCATGGCCTGCTTGACCTGGTCGGCCGTGGCAGAGCTGACAGCCTGACCCAGCGAACGGGACTGCATGGTCTTAACCACGGTTCCGTCTGGGGCGAGCACCTGGGACACAAAGAACGGATCCATGACGACGCCGCTGTTGGCAATGGCGGCGGCAATCACGGCGTTTTGCATGACCGTGGTCTGCGGGCCGGGCGTGTGGTCCATACCGACAGGCTGACCTGCGCCTGCCCAAGCGGTCTCCCACTCGGTCATAAGCGACGGGTCGGCCATGATGGAGGCGGCGGCGGTAAGGTCCTGGCCCAGCTTTTGCCCATAGCCAAAGGCGTTGGCAAACTGTACCAGCGAGCTGGCGCCGACCTCGTTGGCCACCTGGCCAAAGACGACGTTAGACGACACGGCGAAGGCCTGCTGCAGGCTGATAGTGCCGTAGCTTTCGTTGGCGTAGTTGGTGACCGGAGCGTTGCCGATATCCATGGAACCGGGCGCCTGGTAGGTGCTCGAAAGCGTGGCGGTGCCGGTCTCGAGCGCTGCGGAAAGGGTGACGACCTTAAACGTGGAGCCTGGGGTATACAGCGCATCCATGGCGCGGTCGTACATGGAACCGTCCTCGCCGCCACCTGCCTGTAGCAGGGCGTCGATGTTGGTGTTGTCGTAGGTGGGCGAGCTGGCGCACGCAAGGACGGCGCCGGTACGTGGGTCCATGACCACCACAGCGCCCTTAAAGCCCTTGAGTGCCTGCTCGGCAGCCGTCTGGATGCGCGAATCGATCGTGAGCTTGACGGTGTTGCCCGGCTGGGTTTGACCTGCGAGCGATGCGATGGCGTTGTTCCAGCTGGAGTAATCCTTGGATCCGGTGAGCGTGTCGTTCATGACGCTCTCGATGCCAGCGGTGCCATACTGCTGGCTCACGTAGCCCACCACGTGCGCGGCCATATTGCCGTTGGGGTAGGAGCGGGCGTAGGTGCCGTCCTCCTGCTGCAGCGACTCGGCCAGCGTCACGCCGTCGGACGTGATGATGGAGCCGCGCTGGATATACTTGGAGCGGGCGATGGTGTGGTTGTTGGTCGGCATGTCCTGATAATCCTTGGCCTTGATGACCTGGACATAGGTAAGGTTGCCGATAAGGATGGCGAACAGCGCCGTAAAGGCGAACACGGCGCGAGTCAGGCGGTTGGCAAGTGCCACGCGGCCAAGCACGCCGGACTCAGGCGTATCGAGCAGGCGACGGCGCATGCGAGAGCCGGCGGAGTGGCTACCGCGGCCGTAGGACGACGAGGTGGCAAACCGCGTGCCGGTCGGGGCGGCGGCAGATGCGACCTGGTCATCGGTGATGGCGGCCATGGTGCCGGTGCCGGTGAGCTCGGCCTCGCGTCCGGTTGCCTCGTCGCCGGCACGCAGTAGCAGCGCGACGATGATAAAGCTTGCCAGCAGCGAGGAGCCGCCCTGGCTCATGAAGGGCAGGGTGACGCCGGTCAGCGGAATCAGGCGGGTCACGCCGCCAACAATCAAGAAGGCCTGGAAGCTGATAGCTGCCGTGAGGCCCGTGGCGCTAAAGGCGGCAAGGTCGGACTTGGCACGAGCGGCCGTGGTCAGACCGCGCACGGCAAAGAGCATAAACAGGATGAGCACGGCACCGCCGCCCAAAAGTCCCATTTCCTCGCCGATGGCCGAGAAGATAAAGTCGGATTCGACGACGGGGATGTTGTTGCTCATGCCGTTGCCGATGCCCACGCCCACCAGGCCGCCGTCGGCGAGCGAAAAGAGCGACTGCACGATCTGGTAGCCTTGGCCCTGGGCATCCTTAAACGGATCGACCCAGACCTGAAAGCGCACCTGAACGTGCGACAGGAACTTGTAGGCGCCCACGGCCCCAACAGCCAAAAGTATCAGGCCGATGATGACGTACGAAAAGCGTCCCGTGGCAACGTAGAGCATCAGCAAGAAGATGGTGTAGAACAGTACGGCCGAACCCAGATCGCGTTCGAAGACGACGACGAGCAGGCACACGCCCCACACGGCAAACAGCGGCAGCAGCAGACGGAAGCGCGGAATCTTGAGGCCCAGAATCTTGCGGTTGGAGATGGAGAGCAGTTCGCGGTTCTCGGCCAGGTAGCCGGCCAGGAACAGCACGATAAAGACCTTGGCGAACTCGCCGGGCTGGATGGTAAAGCCGGCGATGCGAATCCACAGCTTGGAGCCCGAGATCGTGGTGCCGATAAAGATGGGCAGCATCAGCAAGATGATGCCGATGATGCCGAAGGTGTATTTGTAGCGCATGACCACGTCGAGGTTCTTGACCAGCGCGAGCGTTCCCACCATGAGCGCCACCGAGATAAACAGGATGATGAGCTGCGAGATGGCGAGGTCGGGGGCAAGGCGCGTCACGAATGTGATGCCGATGCCCGAGAGCACAAAGACGATGGGCAGGATTGCGGGGTCGGCGCCGGGCGCCAGGATGCGCACGGCGATATGCGCTGCGGCGAAGGCGGCAAAGAGGCCGATCGGCACGGCAAGCGTCTCAAAGGAGATCGTGGCGCCCGCGGTGAGCACGTACATCGCATACAGCAGGATGACGGGGAACGCCGAGGCGATGAGCAAAAGCAGTTCGGTGTTGCGACGACTCATAAGCGGCACTCCCTTCTTAATTCTTATCGGAGGCTTCGGCCTCGGCGGACTGTTCGGCGGTTTTCTCGGAATCCGATTCGGGAGTCGATCCCTGATCGGTGTTGTCGCGAATCGTTTGCGCGTCGATCACCTGACGGGTCTGTTCCTCGTCGATCTGGTGACGGTACTTGGAGATGGTATCCTGCGCATCGTCGACGCTCGTTTGCGGAATGCCCGCCTTGAGGCGGTTCTGAGTGTCTTCGGGCAGGTCGGACAGCTTGATGCTGGTTTCGCTCTCGAGCCAGTGGAGCTTAAGCCCGAGCGGCTTGCCGGGTATGCCGCGCCAGACTGCGACGTTTCCCTGGTAGGTGCCCAGGTAGTACGAGCCGGTAATGCCCGTATAGCCCCAAATGGCTGCGCCCAAAACGATGATGAGGCCCAGGACGATGCCGATGGTGACATTGCGGCGACGGACGCGTTTTGCCTTGCGCATGACGCCATCGTCGACCAGGTCGACCACCACCACGGTCACGTTGTCGTGGCCGCCGGCAGCAAGCGCCGCGTCTACCAGGTTGTCAACGCAAATCTGCGCGGTCGATGACTGTGTGGCGATGTTTTCGATATCGCTGTCGGGAATCATGCTCGAAAGGCCGTCGGAGCACAGGATCAGGCGGTCGCCCTCCTCGATGTGCAGGGTAAAGTGGTCGGCATACATGGCGGGATCCGAGCCCAGCGCGCGGGTGATGACCGAGCGGTTGGGGTGGACGCGGGCCTCGTCGGCCGTAATCTCGCCGGCGTCCACGAGCTCCTCCACGTAGGAATGGTCGCGGGTCACGCGGATGAGCGTGCCCTCGTGGAGCAGGTAGGCGCGCGAGTCGCCCACGTGGGCGATGGCGAGCGTGTCGTTTTCGATATAAGCGCAGGTGGCCGTGCAGCCCATGCCAGGCTTGCCCAAACCGTTGAGGGCGGCCTCGATTACGGCGGCATTGGCGGCCTCGACGGCCGCGGCCAGACGCGCGGCATCGGCAGACTGCGGTGCCGTTTTGGCGATGGTCTCGACGGCGATAGAGGACGCTACCTCGCCGGCAGCATGTCCTCCCATGCCGTCGCAAACGCAAAAGAGCGGCGACTGCACCAGGTAGGAATCTTCGTTGTGCGGGCGCACGCAGCCGACGTCAGAGCGGGCGCCCCACATGAGCTGTGTGGTGGTGCCGGCGTCGTAGGTCGAGTCGGTCTCGATGCGCTCGCCGGTCAGCGGCTCAAAGCTCATGGTCGAGCCGGGGTCTTTGAGTTTCGCCTCTACGGCGGCCACGTCAATCTCGGCGGTGTCGTCGGGGGAGATGGTGTCGTCGGCATCGAGCGGCTCGGTGTTGGGCTCCTCGATAGGCTTATCGAGGGTCGGGATGGTCGAGCCGGGGTCACTGGGGACCTTGGCGGTTTCCCGCGGATTCACGACGACGGGTTCCGGCGTCGCGAAGTGCGACGGCGCCGACTCGGGCTTCGGCGCGGGCGCGGCCGTCACCTCGGGCGATGGCGCGACGGGGAAGGCCGGCGCAACGGGCTTGGGCGTGGCGAACACCGCTTCGCTTTCGTTGATAGCCTCGGCGACGGGCTCGGCAAAATGAGCCGGCGCGGGCGTCGCCTCCGGTGCCGCGGGCTGCTCGGCAGCATGCGCGCCGATAGGGGCGTCGAGCTGCTCGGTGTCCTTATCGGCGTCCCCGTTATCGACAGGCGCCGAATAATCTTGAGTTACATGCGAAAGAGGCAGGGAGAACACCGTATCCTCGGGCTCCACGGGCGCGGGGCGCGCCGGGGCGGCATGAGCCGGCGCGGCCGCGGGGGCGGCCGGCGTCTCGGGCATGGTTGCGGGCTTATTCTCCTCGTCGATCATCGACGGTTCACCTTCATGACCACGTCGCCAATTTGGACCTCGTCGCCCTCGCGCAGCGTCGCGGGCTCTACGAGCTGACGACCGTTGACGAGCGTGCCGTTAAGCGAGTTGAGGTCTTCGATAATGAGTGCCGGGCCCTGCAGCGAAAAGCGTGCATGCGAGGCCGAGACAAACGGTTCGTTGATGCAGATGTCCGAAGACGGCGAACGGCCGACAATGACGGGGCCGAGCATGTCCACGTGGATGCCGCGGATGCCGCGCGGGCCCTTGTCCACATCGATCGTCCAGATAGCGGAGTCGCGACGCTGGCCGCGCACGAGCCCCACGCCGGTCTTCATGACGGCGAATAGGAAGATATAGAGCAGGGCGACCAGGACGATGCGGCCTGCAAAAAGGACGATATCGATGTTCATAAGCGACTATCCCCTAAATTCAAAGGTGCTCAGGCCAAACGTCAACAGGTCGCCGTTGCGCAGCGGGCAGCGCGTGATGCGGCGGTTGTTGACGAGCGTGCCGTTGGTGGAGTTGAGGTCTTCGATCGACCAGTCCGATCCGGTAAAGGTGAGCTGGGCGTGGCGGCGCGACACGTTGGGGTCGCGCAGGGCGATGTCCGAAACCGAGCGCTCGCGACCGATGGTTACCTGCGCGGAGGTAATGCTGTGGCTCTCACCGCTTACAACGTCGACGAGCTGAGCGAGCGGACGCTGCGGGGCGCGGGGGTTTGCCATATTGGCGGCAATGCCGGCTGCGGCACCAAGGCCCACGGCGGCACCGGTCGCGGCGGCTCCGCCCATGCCGGCGAGCGCGTCACGCGAGACGGTCTGCGGCACGGGAATGGGTGCGGCGGCGGGATCGGGGACGTTGGGCGCAAAGGGATCGGCCACGGCGAGCGGGTCGGGTGCAGCGGGACGGGGCGCCGGCTGCTGGGGCATAGCGGCGGGATGTTGCTGCTGCGGAGCGGCAAACTGCTGTTTGCCGGCGCGGGGGGCGCTGGCGGCGCGGCTTGCGGCGGAGTTATTCTGGCCCAGGCCATTCTGGTAGGCACGCTCTTCCTCGTACAGACGGCCGAGCGTGGGGGCATCGACGTTCTCGGCAAAGACCGAGAACTTGCCGGCGCGCAGCTGCGGGTCGATCATAAAGCGAACGAGGGGCTCACCGACAAAGACGTAGCGGCGCTTTTCGGCCTGCGCTTTCACAAACTCGCGGACCTCGCGCGAAAGCTCGGGGTAGAACGGGGCGAGCATGGGATCGTCATCGGCGGCGATCAGAATGGTATAGAGTGCCGGCGCGGTGTTGACGCCGTTGATCACTAGAGTCTGATCCTCCATGTCGCGAGCGGCCTGCTTGGCAAGCTTCTTAAAGGAGAACGGGGCACGGGTGGCACCGAAGATGCCGGCCACGTGGTCCTCGAAGATGTTCAGGAAGTTCACGAAAGATCACTCTCCGTATAGGTTCTTTGGTATCCGAGCAAATATAGGCATATCCCAACGATTATAGAGGATAGGATTCCCGCAACCGCCGCCTTGGCGATGACCGCGGCAGTAAGGCCGGCAATTTCCATATGGTGTGCAAGACAGAGTGCGCCCGCGCAGCCGATGCCGGTGACGGCAATTGCCGCGATTGCGGCGAGGTTCGACCCTTGTTCGGCGCGCTTGGCATGGGCATTGAGCAGTAGTGATGTGACTGCCGCCGTTGCCGCGACCAGTGCGATGGCGGCCCAGAAGAGCACGTCCCCCAGCGCTGCGGCGACATTGCCGAGCCCCAGCACGCCTCCCGCAGAAAGGGCGACCGCGGCCAGACGGGCAAAGAGCGTGCCCATGCTCGTGGCCGCCGCGGCACTTGCCGGGCCGAGCCAAAAGGCCGCGACGCCGGTGGCAGCTCCGGCGGCAAGGAGGGCGTCACCGGTCAGGCAGCCCAACGCAAGTGCGCAGGTGAGTGCCGCACTCGCAGCGGCTTCGGTGCGCCCCCAGGCAATCCACCAGCCGGACATGGCGGCGGCAAAGACAACCGCGACGGGCAGCATCGACAGAATGCCTTGCGCCTGCATGGTGGCGTTGGCCATAAGCACCAAAAAGCCCACGGCCGAGATAGCCGATCCGATCTGCGGGGCCAGGCCGGCTGCCGCACCGATCGCGATGGCCGCGACGACCAAGCCGGGAAGCGCGGCGACGCCGGCTGTCTGCATAAGCAAGAAGCTAAAGGCTCCACACGAGAGAGCCGAGATGACGCGCATGGTGTAGTTGCGCGCGTGGCTCCAGCGCGTGCCCGCCCAACCAAGTGTGGGGTCGACCTCGATGGCGTCGTCCTCGTAGTGCGACGGTTCGATATCGTCGAGCTCCTGCTCGTCATCCGAAAGCTCGCCCACCATTTGCTCCAGGCTGCGACGGCCCTCGCGCACGCTGCCCAAGCTGGCAAGGAGCTGATCGCAAAACGCCTCGATGCTGTTGGGGCGGTCTTGCGGCATGGGGGAGAGCGCGCTCATCAGCGCTGCCTCGGCTCCCGGGGGAAAGTGCGGTATCAGCTCGCTGGGATAGGTGGCGCCGCCGATGATGCGGCCGAGCGAGTCGGCGGGCGTTGCCGCCATAAAGGGGGCGCTGCCGCACAGGCTCTCGTAAATGACGCAGGCGAGGGCGAAGACGTCGGCGCGCTCGTCGACCGTGCCGGTCTCGATATCGAGCTGCTCGGGTGGCATGTAGCCGATGGTGCCGCCGCGCGAACCGCCAAAGCCGCCGGCAGACGACAGACGTGCCATGCCAAAGTCGGTGAGCTTAACGTTGCCCGAGTGGTCGATGAGCACGTTGGCAGGCTTGATGTCCAGGTGGAGCACGCCATTGCTATGGGCGAAGGTGAGCGCCTGGCCCAGCGCGTCGGCAATGGCCGCCGCCTCGTCAAAGGTGAGCGAATGGCCGTCGACTCGATGCAAAAACTCGGCGAGCGACATGCCATCGACATATTCCATAACCAGGTAGGCATAGGCGGTGTCGTGCGTAAAGTCGATAACCTGCACGATATTGGGATGCTGAAGCATGGCGGCGGTATGTGCCTCGCGCAGGACATCCATGATGTCGCTGGCGGGCATGCCAGCGCCGTCTGTGAGGGGGATGCGCTTGATGGCGACGCGACGGCGCAGATGCGTGTCGCGGCAGATCTCGATGGAGCCAAAACCGCCGGTCGCAAGCGTCTCGAGCGGCTGGTACCGCTTGAGCAGCTCGCGAGAGCTGGTGCCCTCCAAGGGAACGTCCGGCGAGAACCGGGCGGTATGTTGCGAGAAAAGCGGCATGGCCAACCCTCGTGCGTTTAAAGTTCGTTTGCGAACGGCGGGCACGGGGCGTGACCCGTTCCGGCGTTCGCGGTGGCATAGATGCTGCTAGTGTAGCACGCTCGGGTGCATGGGGAGGATAGCGGGATGCGAGGCTGCCTGTCTGGCTTGGCCTTAGCGCTTCTTCTTGCTCTTCTTCTGCTTGCGCTGTTTGGCCCTTGCGTTCTTGGGCTCGCTTTCCTGCTTGGCCTTGGCGGCAGCCTTCTTGGCGTTCATTTTCTTTTTCTTGGTCTCGATGCGGAGTTTTTTGTTGATGCGCGCCTTGAGGAAGGAGCCAAACTGCTCGGCATCGCCACGGACGAAGGTGTCCTTGGGGATCGTCACGCCCTGGTCGGCGAACATGGCCACAAAGATGCGCTCGCCGTCGAGCACGTGGTCGAGCTTCTCAAACGGGAAGAACTGCGACTTGCCGCTCTTGCCCCAGACCATCAGGCCGTCCTCGTTGGCGGCAACGCGGCGGTAGCGTCCGCCCATGGACTCGTCGGCCTCGACGGCATCGATAAAGTCGCGGGCGAGCGTGTGGTGCAGGTTTTTGCTCCACCAGGCCAAAAAGGCGCCGAACACGATCAAGACAACGCCGAACTTGATCCAGTTGCCGCCGGCCACCAGCATGCCGATGCCGATGAGCGCGGCAATGGCGGCGGCGACATACAGCGAGCCGCGGCGCTTGGGCGAGGCGACCAGGCGGGCGAAATCGGTGACCAGATCGTTTTCGTACTGGTACTCGTTGAGGTACAGGATGCCGTCGTCGGCTGCTGCCTGCTCCTCGAGCGCGA
Source organism: uncultured Collinsella sp. (assembly GCA_934630385.1). Taxonomy (GTDB): domain Bacteria; phylum Actinomycetota; class Coriobacteriia; order Coriobacteriales; family Coriobacteriaceae; genus Collinsella. Next base: position 7,853 of record CAKTWE010000014.1, on the reverse strand, counting down.
CCTCGACCTGGTCGGCTGCTTCGGAGGGAACGAGGTTGCTCTCTGCGTCTGCCATGCTCTTTGGACTCCTATCGCGGCGGGCTCGCCGTACGGGTTATTATGAATGCAGTATGCCGTGCGACCGCATGGCCGCCGCGGCAACAAGACTCAGTATACCCGGGGGAGCACCCATGGAATCGTTGTACCGAAAGTATCGCCCGCTCACCTTCGACTCCGTGGTGGGCCAGCAGCATATCGTCTCGACGCTCGAGCACGCCATTACCGAGGGGCGCCTGTCCCACGCCTACCTGTTCTGCGGACCGCGCGGCACGGGCAAGACCACCATGGCGCGCATTCTTGCCAAAGCGCTGCTGTGCCGCAATGCCGAGGCGGCGCGCGCCGAGGGTGCGAGCGGTTGCATGCCCGACGGCACCTGCGAGGAGTGCGAGCTCATCGCCGAGGGCAACCACCCCGATGTCTATGAGCTCGACGCTGCAAGCCGCACGGGCGTGGACAACGTGCGCGAGGAGATCATCAACTCCGTCAACTTTGCCCCGGTGCGCGGCAAGTACAAGATCTATATCATCGACGAGGTCCACATGCTCACGACGGCGGCGTTTAACGCGCTGCTCAAGACGCTCGAGGAGCCGCCGGCGCACGTGATCTTTGTGCTGTGCACCACCGATCCGCAAAAGATTCTGGAGACCATTCTCTCGCGCTGCCAGCGCTTCGATTTCCACCGCATCGGCAACGAGGATATCGAGCATCGCCTGTCCTACGTGTGCGAGCAGGAGGGCTTCGATTACGACGACGAGGCGCTCGCCATCGTGGCGCGCCATGCCAAGGGCGGCATGCGCGACGCGCTCTCCACGCTGGAGCAGCTAAGCGTTTTTGGCAACGGGGCCGTGCATGCGGACGATGCCCGCTCGCTTTTGGGCGAGGTGTCGGACCAGATTCTGGGCGAGTTTGCCCGCGCTATTGCCGAGCGTGATATTGCTGAGCTCTATGGGCTCATTCGCGCACAGGTCGAGGAGGGCAATGACCTGCTTGAGCTGACGCGCGACCTGGTTGCGCACGTGCGCGACGTGTATGTGGCCTGCGTTGCCGGCGCCCGCGCCGAGTTGTTTGAGGGCGGCTCCGAGCAGGCCGAGGCGCTTGCTGCCGAGGCCGCTGCCTTTGGTGAGCATCCTGCCGACCGCTTGGCTCGCGTGCTGACGGTGCTCGACGATGCCGCGCTGAAGATGAGGGGCGCGAGCGACGTGCGCCTGGTGCTCGAGATTGCCTGCACCCGCCTGACGCGTCCCGAGGCCGATCTAACGATTGAGGCTTTGGCCGAGCGCGTGGCACGCTTGGAGGCCATGGTTGCCAACGCTGCGGTACCGGCGAGCGTGGTTGCTGTTCAAGCGAGTGCGCCTGCAGCTGTCGCGACTGCGCCCGTGGCGACACAGCAACCGACGCTGATCTCGGGTGCTCGAGCTGCTGCCCCTGTGGCATCTGCCGCTCCCGCCGCTACGTCCGCGCACCAAGGCGGCATGCCCTGGGACCGCGGCGCTGCCGCTCCGGTGGCCCAGCCTACGCCCACGCCGACCCCCAAGCCCGCGGCTCCTGCGCCTCAGCCTTCACCGGTTCCGAAGTCCCAGCCCGCCGCTGCCCCGGCTCCCGCACCTGCCGCTGTGCCGGCACGCCAGTCCCAGCCCAACAACGCCGCCCAGGTTGCTGCCGCCGGCGCCGCCGAGACCCCTGCGGTTGAGGATGCCGGCGAGCTCCAGCGCAAATGGGCCGAGGTCGTCGAGCGCGTCAAAGCTCAGCAGGCCTCCTACGCGGCTCTTCTGCTTAACGCCCGCGCCACGGCCGACGACGGCTCCAAGCTCACGGTTTCGTTCCCCGCGGGTTCGACCTTTGCCATCAAGATGCTCGGTCGCGCCGACACGCAGTCGGTAGTCCTGCCGACAGTCAGCGCGGTCTTCGGTCGTCGTACCGTCGACTATGTCTTGGATGGGGGTGGCACGCCGGCTCCTCAACATGAGGAGCATTCTCCATCTGCACGGGCTGCGGCATCTGCGGACCCGCAACCCGTGTCCTCGGCGGCCCCTGCATCCTCGAGCGCCAGCGCGACGCAGCCAAAAGCGGTACCGGTAGCGGCACCGACTCCGTCGGCGCCTGAGCCCGCTGCGCCCAAACCGGCTGCTCCGACCCCCTCGCCCAAGCCCGTTGCCACACCCGCGCCCAAGTCGTCCGACCTGGCTAAGGCTCCCTGGCTGCGCTCCGACAACCCTGCCGGCGCTCCTGCCACGGGCAAACTCCCGACCGAGCCCGCGCCCCGCGCGCCCGAGCGCTCGTCCGCTCCCAAGGCTCAGCCGTCTGCACAGGCTGCGCCGTGGGAATCCGAGCAGGTGCCCTACGACGACGCCATGGTCGGCGGCTTCGCCGGCGATGCGAGCGGGGAAGATCTTCCTCCGTTCGACGTACCGGCAGCGACGCCTGTGCCCAAGCCCGCTGCTGCGGTTTCCTCGGCCCCTGCGGCCGCGACGTCCGCTCCCACAAGCGATGACGCCCCCGCGGCTCCTTGGGAGTCCAATCCCGGCGCCGGCAGTCCCTTCGGCCACCAGGGCGCAGCCCCGAGCATCCCACAGACCGAGGATGAGGCCAAAGCCCTCATTCGCGACGTCTTTGGCCAGGCCACCATCTTCAAACCGGTGGAGTAGCCGTGCGAAAGGGCATATACGCCGAATTATGCAACCTTGCATAAGTCGACCTTGCATAATCTTTGCGTGCGGTTTGTATGGGAGGACATGTATATCGACTGAGGTAGCGTGTCCGCCCCGCTCGCTGGCCTTGCGCCGTGGTACGATTTTTGAGTTTGAAAGTCCCGCCGTGCTCCGGCTGCCCTTGCAGCTCGGCGTGCGGCCGCACGTAAAGGAGCCATCATGGCCGGTATGAACATGCAGCAGATGATGAAGCAGGCCCGCAAGATGCAGGAGCAGCTTGCCGCCGCGCAGGAGAACCTCAAGTCCCAGACCGTCGACGCCTCTGCCGGCGGTGGCATGGTCAAGGTGACCGTCAACGGCGAGATGGAGCTCGTCAACCTCACCATCGATCCCGATGCGCTCGATCCCGAGGACGTCGATATGCTGCAGGACATGATCATGGCTGCCGTCAACGAGGCCGTTCGCGGCGTCAACGAGCTCGCCAACAAGCAGATGGGCGCCATCACCGGCGGCCTCAACATCCCGGGCATGCCGTTCTAAGACGCGCATATATATGAGTGCCAACCATAGTCTGCAAAAATTGCTCGATGAGCTGGGCCGCCTGCCGGGCATTGGCCCCAAGTCGGCTCAGCGCATCGCCTATTACCTGTTGGAGGCTGACGCCGAGGAGGCGCGCCGCCTGGCCGAGGCCATCCTGGAGGTTAAGCAGGAGGTTCACTTTTGCAGCCGTTGCTTTAACTACGCCACGGCCGACGAGTGCTCCATCTGCCAAGACTCGATGCGCGACACCACTCGCATTTGCGTGGTGGGCGAGCCGCGCGATGTCCAGGCGATTGAGCGCACGGGCAGCTACCACGGCCTCTACCACGTGTTGGGCGGCGTGATCAGCCCCATGGACAAGATCGGCCCCGAGCAGCTGCACATCCGCGAGCTGCTGGCGCGCTTGGGCCACGAGGATATCCACGAGGTCATTATCGCCACCAACCCCAATATCGAGGGCGAGACCACGGCGAGCTACCTTGCTCGCACCATCAAGCCGCTGGGCGTCGAGGTGTCGCGCCTGGCGAGCGGCCTGCCCGTGGGCGGCGACCTGGAGTATGCTGACGAGCTCACGCTCGGCCGCGCCATCGAGGCCCGTCGCGCAATCTAGGATCTAGAATCTGCCCCAACGACCTTGCGTTTCATTGCGCGTTGCACGCGGTTGCCATAATTGGCCCCATGTTCGTGCATTTGTTGTGCAACAAATGCACTTTGCATCCGCTTATCGCGTGGATGCCCCTGTTCGTGTCCCGTATTTGCGCGTTCGTTGTGCAACCTTTTGTGTTCGCTGATACACTCAACTATGGGTTTGAATGAATGCGCCGCTTTCGAGCGGCGTGTTTTTGTTGGAGAAGATCGCATGCGGCCCGGGGGCACTCAGAAAAAGCATGGCGCCGCGGTGCGCATGCGGCGCCGGTTGGGCCTGGCGCCTCGGGCGTATGTGCTGCTGTCCTGTTCGCTGGCGCTGGTCGTTGCCGGCGTTTCTGCCTACGGTTTGGCCGTGCCACCTATGGTGCAGGCGCGTACCGCGCGCGAGCTGCGTGTGGGGCACAAGGCCAAAAGCGATTTGGGGACCACAACCGGATACGCCTGGGCGAGCGTAGTCACGCACGTCGTGTTTGGTGTCGACGACGCGGGCAGCGCCGAGGCGCCGGACAACGAGATCGCGCTTGCCAACGGCAAGACCATCGTGCTTACCAACACCAAGATTATCCATCACCTTTCCGATAACAGTGTATCGGCCGTCGTAAACAAGGCCGAGCAGCAAAAGGGTCAGGATACGCAGCAGTCGGGGAAACCTGGCGGCTCCGATTCGTCGAATTCGAGCGGTGGTTCCGGCTCGGGCTCCGGCTCGGGCTCCGCCTCCGGCGGGTCTGGGGGCAACAGCTCGACGGGCGGCAGCACCGGTGGCAATACAAACTCCAGCGGCCTTTCGGCCGCCGAGGAGGAAAGCATACACGGCTGGCTCGTGACCAAGTGCAATATGCTCGACGGCTATGTCTCTCGGGCCAATAGCGCGGTCTTGACCTATAACGCAACAGGCGATACCGGGCCGTGCGATAACCTGGCCAACGATATGTTTGTCATCCGTGCCGAGTTTGGCCGGCAAACGTTTTCTCCCCAGTCAAAGTGGTATCGGCAGTACGCCAACCTATGGGGCTGCTACACCAACCTGTGCCAATGGGTGGGGCATTACGGCGATGACGACATTGTGCTCAATAACTTCAACAATAGTCTGGCGGCGATCGCCCTATGACGAACGACCTCGCTTCTACGGCAGCCCAGTCGCTCAACCGCGATCCCATGGTGGGCCTGCGCCTGGCGCGCGTTGGAGGGTTTGAGCCCGCCATTGCGCTGGGCCCGGACGAGCTACCCGTCTACCAGCGTCGATTTGCGATGCTGTTTGCCGACGACGCCACCATGCGCCGTGGCGGCATCGGCCGCGTGACGCGTGCCGTCAATGCCCAGGGCGAGGCCGTGGCGCTCAAGCAGCTCATCTTGCCGACGTGCGACGAGTTCGATGACGACGCCGCTTATGAGGCGCTGGTCGCCAAGTTTAAGGCGGCGTTTCGCGAGGAATACGAATGCCATCGCGCCCTTTCGGGCCTTAAAGGCTTTCCCCGCCTATATGGATGGGGCGAGGTCGACGGTGTGCCCGCGATTGTCATGGAGTGGGTCGAGGGCGAGACGCTTGCCCGCCTGCGCCCGCGCCTTGCCGTGGACGATGCCGGTCGCCTGTCGCCGCTCGTGGCCGCTCGCCTGGGCCGCGACCTGTTCGACCTGCTCTGCCGCATGAGCCTGGTGGGGGATGGCTTTGTCCATCGCGACATCTCGCCGGCCAATATTATGGTTCGCACGGCGCGTCTGCCGCTCGACCAACAACTTGCCGAGGGCACGTTCGATTTGTGCCTCATCGACTTTGGCTCGTCGCTGGCGCTCGAGCCCGCCTCTGCGGTGGCGCGAGGTGGCGGCAAGGAGTCCTTTACAGAGCGCTACGCCACGTTGCGCCGCGCGACGGTTGCCTACGCTCCGCCCGAGATGCCCACCGACGATATTGCCGACCTGCGCGTTTTGCGCATGTCGCCGGCAATCGACGTGTATGCCGCGGCGAGCACGGTCTATGAGCTCATCGCCGGCGTCGCACCGTACGAGGTGGCGCCGAGCGCTTCGGGTACCTCGGGTTCGCGCAAAAAGACGCGCGATATTGCCAGCCCCTATCGTCTCAAGATGGATACGCGCCCCGACTATCCCGCTGGCGCCCATGCGCCCGGTTGCGACTTGACGCGGTTGCTGCGACGCGAGCCCGATGTGGCACTTGCCGCGGCCGAGCAAGCTCAGCAGCTGGGGCTCGATCCAAATTCCGAGGACTTGCGCGATGCACTGGCATTTGTCGATGCCCAGTTGTTCGACGTGGTCATGGCCTGCCTGTCGTGTAATCAGGGCGATCGTCCCGAGCCCGCTGCGGTGGAGGCGGCGCTTACGACGTTTTGCGACCACTACGCGCAAAACGTCGGCCGTTCGCTTCGCGGCGAGCCGCTCACGCCCTGTCCCATGGACGCGTCCGGCCGCATGGTCCGTCGAGCTGCGATGATCGGCGCTGCGGCTGTTTGTGGCCTCGTGTGGGCCGTTGTGGCGGTTTCGGCGGCACTGCTGGCGTCTGGTGCTCGTGCGACGGTTGCCGTGGGGCACATTTCGTGGTCCGGCACGCTGCCGGGTATCGTTGCCGCGCTCGCGCTGGCACTGCCGGGCATAGCGGGTATTGCCGTCGGTGCCATGGCGCACGATCGTCGCACGGGGTTCCTGCATGGCGTGCTGGCGCTTTCTGCCTGCGAGGTTCCGGTGCTGATTGCAGTTGCATGCATCGTGTTTTCCCAGCGCGCCGTAGCGAGTGGTTTCGTTGCCGCCTTAATTGCAACCTATGCGCTCACGTGGTTTTTGCTGGCGATGGGGTTTGCCTTTGAGCTTCCCGTCGTGTCAGCACGACGTGCGAAAATTTCCATGGCGACGCCGCTTGCCGGTGGTGCCGCGGCGGTTCGCGCCTTTGTCGGGGCGACCGAGACGTCGTCCGATACGAGTTCAACGACCAAGGAGGTCTAGGCCATGGCATCTCAAATCGAGCTCACCCCGTGCGGAGCCATGTTCGACATCTTTAAGCGCGCGGCGCACCTGAGCCATATCGAGCTGTGCGGTCTGGTGCTCTCAAGCCGTCCGCTTGCCGATGGCCGTAGCCCTCAGAGTCGCGCCGCCGATCGCTCGTGGGTCTCGCGCTTTATCGTGCGTGCACCGGTCGGCACATTGCAGGAGCGTTATTTTGCCGATTACGGTACCTCGGCCGCGCGCATTATGTCGCAGCTGGCCCTGCGCCGCCGCAATCCCATGGATGCTGCGGCGGTGACCAATATGGTGTGCGGGCCTGCTGGCGAACCTATGGTTCGTGCGCTCGAGGAATGCCATCAGGACACGAATCTCTATCGCAATGCGCTCGAGCGCCTGTCGCAGGCGGCGGAGCTCATGCCCGCCGAGCGCGCGGAGGCCATCCTGGTACTGTTCGTCGCCGTAGGCTGTTCGGCGGATGTTCGCTCGTCGGTGACCTACGCCATCGATTACGCGCATGCGACCTGCGGCGGCGCCACGTCGACGCCGCGCTCGCTGAGCACATCTTCAGTCACAGGCGAGCACGAGGCTTCGCCGGCGCATCCGCTGGGACTGCTGCGCGTGCAAAACGGCTACGTGGTGAGTGCTCCGCGCTGGATTCAACCGAGCGAGGAGGGCGTCGAGATCGGCGCACTGGCCACGGGGGAGGGCGACATCACCGACGTCGGTGACGATGTCTCGGCTCGCCATGCCCATATCTGGTGCGATGCTCAAAATGCCTGGCACGTCGAGGACCTGTCGTCAACCAACGGCACGGTGGTGGTAAACGGGGCCACGAGCGTCTGCATCCAGGTGGAACCCGGCCGCTCCGCCCAGCTCAATCCCGGCGACGAGCTCAAACTCGGCGAATCAACCACCTATGCCATCCTCCTCGGCGCCCTCTAGCCGGCAAATAGGGACGTTCCTTTTAATATGAGCAGGACATTGTCAAGAGGCAAAATCGGGCCTGGCCCCAACGATATGGGGTCAGGC